>VERM01000263.1 GCA_018882645.1 Ferruginibacter sp. | reverse complement strand
CTAAGATAAAAAATTGAATTTACCCGCTTATCTTTGCCGGCAATTTCGTTGTTCAAACAAATGAATAACAAGAGCAAATAATCTGCGTGAATGAACCTTGATGTGTTGTTGGATTTGTATAAAAACGATCCCCGCTGTTTTCAGATAGCGAACCGGATGACCATGTCCCAACCTCAGCAGATTGTTCTTTCCGGCTTGCAGGGAAGTGCGGCGCAATTCATCATCGCTGCCGTTCATAGTCTGCCAATAGCCTCACAGGTCAATCATCTTATTATTGCAAGAGACAGCGAAGAAGCTGCCTACTTTCACAATAGCCTTGAAAATATCACCGGGGCGTTGGATATTTTTTATTTTCCATCTTCCTTCAAAAACAAAAAAAACTATCAGCTGCTCAATAGCAGTCATGTTATGCTCAGAACGGAAGCGCTGACGAAAATCGCTTCAGGGGGGAATAAAAAAATTCTGGTCACTTACCCGGAGGCCATTTTTGAAAAAGTAATACTGTCAAAAACCCTTTCAGACAACATCATCAGTATCAAACAAGCCGAGACAATCGACTTCAACGGAATCATTGAGAAATTTTCAGATTTTGGTTTCAAGAGAACTGATTTTGTTTACGAACCAGGACAATTGGCTGTAAGGGGTGGTATCATTGACATCTACTCTTATGGCAATGAAAAGCCATATCGGCTGGAATTTTTTGGCAATGAGGTGGACAGTATCCGAATCTTTGATCCTGAAACACAATTGAGCGAAAGAAAATTACTGCAAGTCAATATCATTCCAAATGTGGAAACACAATTCGAAACAGGAGAAAAAGTATCATTGATTGAATTTCTGCCGGAAAATACGATCATATGGATTCAGGACAGTGATTATGTAAATGAAAAAATGGAGCAGGAAGAGGAAAACCTGGATTTGTATCTGTCATATACCGGCCAGTCTGATAAACCGGAACAGAACATCAGCGAGGATGGAGAATTAAATATTAAGGGAAATGTTTCAGAAGCAGACTTTGTAAAAGCAAGTGAATTCAAAAGATTGTGCAGGGAGCGACATCTGATTGAACTGACGGAAAAAAAGAAGATTGATGAGAAAATAAAATTTATTGAAACGATACCATACTCTACAAAACCGCAGCCTTCATTCAATCGTCAATTTGATTTGCTCATCAAAAATCTGGAAGAATTCGAGAACAGTCAGTTCAAAATTTTTCTGTTTGCTGAAAATCCAAAGCAACTGCAACGATTAGACGCTATTTTCAATGATTTAAAAGCTAAAGTCAATATCATACCTGTTCCCGTTTCTATACACGAGGGGTTCATTGATGAGGATCTTAAGCTTTTATGCTATACCGATCATCAGATATTTCAACGATACCATAAATTCAGGGTAAAGCAGGCATTCAGTAAAAACAAAGCCCTTACGTTGAAAACACTTAGGGAGTTGCAACCGGGAGATTATGTATCGCATATAGACCATGGCGTGGGAGTTTACAGCGGGTTACAAAAAATTGAAGCCAACGGCCGATTGCAGGAGGCTGTCAGAATTCAGTATAAAGACGGAGATTTATTGTATGTAAATATTTCTTCTCTGCATAAAATCAGTAAATACAGCGGAAAAGAAGGGAGCATCCCTAAAATGAATAAGCTGGGCAGTGATGTTTGGAGCAAGCTCAAGGAAAAGACAAAACATCAGGTAAAAGACATTGCCAAAGACCTAATCAAACTTTATGCCCAGAGAAAAAGCATTGAAGGATTTGCACATTCTCCGGACAATTACATGCAAACCGAGCTGGAGGCAAGCTTTATTTATGAGGACACGCCCGATCAGGCAAAAGCAAGTGAAGATGTAAAAAGAGATATGGAAAAACCCTCTCCTATGGATCGACTGGTGTGCGGAGATGTGGGATTTGGAAAAACTGAAGTGGCCATCAGGGCTGCTTTTAAAAGTTGCTGCGATGGCAAACAGGCAGCAGTACTGGTTCCTACTACTATACTGGCCTATCAGCATTATAAAACATTCAGTGAACGATTGAGGGATTTTCCCGTGAAAGTTGATTTTGTAAATCGTTTCAAATCTTCGAAAGAAAGAAAAGAAACCATCAAACAACTCAGCGAAGGGAAAATAGACATCATCATTGGCACACATGCCTTGCTGGGCAAAGATATCCAATTCAAAGATCTTGGAGTAATGATCATTGATGAAGAACAAAAATTTGGTGTGGCCGCCAAAGAGAAACTGAAACAACTCCGAGCCACGGTTGACTCTCTGACTCTAACGGCAACGCCTATACCCAGAACCTTACAGTTTAGTTTAATGGGAGCCAGAGATTTAAGCATCATCAATACACCGCCTCCAAACCGTCAGCCCATTCAAACAGAAGTGATGGTGTTCAATGAAAATGCCATAAGAGATATCATCTATTACGAAACGGAAAGAGGCGGACAGATTTTTTTCATTCACAACAGAGTGAACGGGCTCTCGGAAATGAAGACGCTCATACAGGGGCTTTGTCCGGATATCAGCATTGCCTTTGCGCATGGTCAGATGGAAGGAGATAAACTTGAAGATACTATTTTGGATTTCATGGATAAAAAATATGATGTGCTGGTTTGCACCAATATTGTTGAGAGTGGCGTAGACATACCCAATGTAAACACAATCATTGTAAACAATGCTCATCAGTTTGGTTTGAGTGATCTGCATCAGTTGAGAGGACGAGTAGGCAGAAGCAATAAAAAAGCATTTTGTTATTTGATTTCTCCACCATTGAGTACATTGCCGCCTGACAGCAGAAAGCGCCTGAATACACTTGAGCAATACTCTGATCTGGGTAGTGGATTTCAGATTGCCATGCGTGATCTGGATATACGTGGAGCGGGCAATTTGCTTGGTGGTGAGCAAAGTGGATTCATTGCGGAGATTGGGTTTGAAATGTATCAGAAAATACTGGATGAGGCAGTAAGGGAATTAAAGAGAAGCGACTTCAGGGAATTGTTTAAAGAAGAAATCAGCAAACAGGATGATTTTGTGAAAGATTGCACCATCGATACTGACCTTGAGATTTTGCTACCGGATAGCTATGTGGAAAGCATATCAGAACGACTGAGTCTTTATTCCAGGT
>VERM01000262.1 GCA_018882645.1 Ferruginibacter sp. | reverse complement strand
AAAGTAGGGCCAACGACCTGATCGGCTACAATTTTTGCAGGTGCATCCAGTTTGCCGGATTTTAAGATATTGGCAAGATCTTGTGCTTCATTGACCGTAAAGCTTCCGGTGATTTCAGAGCTTCCACCTTCAATGGCATTTCTTACATTAGGAGCACTATATACCACATCATCTAGTACAATTGCAATAGGTCGGCCGATATTTTTTGCAGTGAGTCTGGCCCATGCTTTGCTGCCGGTGTTTGTCATGTTCATCTTGATTGCGGGGCGTCCTCTTTCATCAAAGTCTTGGCTTGCATCCTCCACGCAATCTCCTTCCAGTGGAGCCTTGTCAGATCCGGGGATGGTTTTGATTGCATATACTGGATAATATTGTTTGTTTCCCTTTTTGCTTTTTTCCAGTACGCCCAATAAAAATTTCAAGTCGCCGGGTAGCGCACTCTTGAATGCTTCATTAGTGATGTAACTGTAAAATTTGGTGGTGTCCTGAACCTTTACGACACCAATGAGAAAAGGATTGTTGACAGGTTTGCCATCATCATCTTTTTGAGGTTCAATGATTTTAAATAATGCATTGTCATAAAGACCTGTGGAGTCTCCGGTTGTCTGAGCAAGGTATTTTGAAAGATTTTCCTGAGCGACTCCTAATGCGCTTGCAATTTCATCATTTTGATATACCTCCCAGAACTGGAGATTCGCAGAAGATTGCAGAAATTTTTTCACCCTGTCCAAATCGGTTATGCCTGCGAGTTCAACATTGATTACTCCTTTGTTTTCATCAAGATTGATATTCGGTTGAGCTACACCAAATTTATCTATACGTTTGGTAATGATTTGATTGGTTTGAGAAATGGCGCCTTTTGCAGTCGTTCTGATTTTTTCAATCACCGTATTGTCATCGTCACCTATTTTCACTTGTTTGTTTGAGCCTGCAAACAGAGATGATAATTTCCCGGCACCGTTAGCTTTGATAAATGCATCACTGAAACGGGTTATAAAGTCTGATTCGCTTGAAGTCTTATTGGCAGTTGCAGTATTCAGTGCCTGAATAAGCCTGGGTTCTCTGGGGCTGTTGCTCAGCGACTTGATGAGGCCTTCCAGATTAACCTCAAGCGTTAGGCTCATACCTCCTTGCAAATCAAGACCCAGATTCAGTTCATTCTCTTTGCATTGCTGATAGGTGGTTCCTATGAAAGGGAAAATTCTTTTGTCTTTCGTACTGTCGAGATTTCTTTTGACTCTTTCTTTAGTGAGCATTTCTTTCTCTTCAGCAGATGCGGATGGATAAAGTTTTTTTATTGTTGTCTGCGCATCTATCCTTACACGATTTTCATAATTTCTAACTACCCATGTGTAAGACAATTCCCATACCGATATAACAATCAGTGCAATTGTGAAAAACCAAACTAAACCTTTCAGTTTCATAATAAAAGAAATTTTCGCTTTTTATATTTTTCCGTTGATATCCGAAAAACAGATGACCGGAAATTTTTTATTTAAGTTTTAAAAGACTGTAAATCACAGCCAATTCAAAGTTTGCAAAGATAAGGGAAAAACCAATAGTTGCATTTGTCATCAGTTGAGCTTTTCGGCCTTAAAAATGCATCAATTGCTTTAACAGGAGAGTGTCTTCTTCTTTTTATTTATTACATTCGCGAACAAAAAAATAAAGTACATGCAATTATCTTCTTTATTATCCCGTTTTAGCGAACCTGAAACCCTGAAAATGGCCAAATTGGGCCGTGAATTACGTGCCAAAGGCATTGACGTTACGGATTTAAGTCTCGGTGAACCTGACTTTGACACGCCTGACCACATTAAAGAGGCTGCAAAAAAAGCGATTGACGACAATTACAGTCACTACACACCGGTGCCCGGATACCTGGACCTTCGCGAGGCTGTTTGTGCAAAATTCAAAAGAGAAAACGGTCTTTCCTATACGCCGGATCAAATCGTGGTGAGTACTGGTGCAAAGCAAAGTATTGCCAATGTCATTCTGGCGCTGGTGGATCAGGGAGACGAGGTGATTATTCCTACACCGTACTGGGTGACATATAGCGAGATTGTGAGACTGATAGGTGGCGTGCCGGTATTGGTAGAGACTTCTTACAAAAATAACTATAAGATAACACCCGGCGAGCTCAAGGAAAACATTACTCCAAAGACTAAATTGTTTATGTTCTCTTCGCCCTGTAATCCTACCGGTTCCGTATATACGAAAGAAGAGCTGGCATCTTTGGTAGAGGTATTTGAGAAAAATCCTAACATATTCATCATGAGCGATGAAATATATGAGCACATCAACTTTGTAGGTCGTCATGTGAGTATTGCTGAGTTTGAAAGTGTTAAGGAAAGAGTAATCATTATAAATGGCCTGAGCAAAGGATTTGCCATGACTGGCTGGAGGATAGGATATATCGCCGCTCCGGTGGAGCTGGCAAAAGCCTGCGAAAAAATTCAGGGTCAGTTTACCAGCGGCACCAATTCAATAGCGCAGAGAGCTGCTATTGTTGCCCTTACAGGAGACATGCAACCCACATCTAAAATGCTGGAAGCATTTAAAGTGAGAAGGGAAAGAGTGATGAAATGGATCAGTGAAATTCCGGGGATGGAATGCAGCGAACCCATGGGAGCTTTCTATGTTTTTCCGGTGATCAAATCGTATTTTAATAAAAAAACTCCTGATGGCGAGTTGATTTCCAACTCAGATGATTTGTGTATGTATTTACTCAATAAGGCACATGTTTCGACCGTAACCGGAAGGGCTTTCGGCGCTCCTGATTGTATCCGTATGTCATTTGCCAACAGTATTGAAAATATTGATAAAGGGTTTGGTAAGATTAAAAATGCGCTGGCGTCATTGAGTTAATCGATGTGCCGATGCGCCGATGAGACGATTTGACGATTTGACGATTTGCCGATTTGCCGATGAGACGATTTGACGATTTGACGATGTGCCGATTTGACGATGAGACGATTTGACGATGTGCCGATGTGCCGATTTGACGATGAGACGATGTGCCGATGAGACGATGTGCCGATGAGACGAGGTGACGATTTGCCGATGTGGCGATGTGGCGATGAGACGATTTGACGATGTGCCGATTTGACGATGAGACGATTTGTCGATGTGACGAT
>VERM01000261.1 GCA_018882645.1 Ferruginibacter sp. | reverse complement strand
CCTATGTTGTTGATATCATTAACGGGCTGATTGGTGGCAACATTTTTTAGCACTCCATCTCTTTGCGTTCCGGAAAAAGATATCCTTGCCGCGAGTTTTTTACTAATGGCTCCTGTGAAAGAAGATTTGGCCTGGATAAATCCGTAATTGCCGTAGCTCAGTTCAAATGTAGCACCTGGTGCAAATTTGGGTGATCTGGTGGTAATGTTGAATGCACCTGCGGTGGTATTTTTTCCAAACAAGGTACCCTGAGGGCCACGCAATACTTCAACCTGATCGATATCGACAAAATCAAGTGCGGTGGCAGCGGGTCTGGCATAATAGACCCCATCTACATAAAATCCCACACCGGGATCGATTCCATCGTTGGTAAGACCGAATGTGGATCCTTGACCGCGGATATTCAATGTGGTATTTCTGGGATTGGATGAATACAGCTGAACGGAGGGTACCAATTCTTTTAGACGGTTGACATTAAAAGCGCCTGTTTCTTCTACCCTTTTTCCTCCAATAACTGAAATGGGTATAGGTACATCCTGTGCGGTTTCAATTCTTCTTCTGGAGGTAATGACGAGTTCATTCAATTGATTTTGATTGCTTTCGAGCAAAACGATAGAAAGTTCAGATCCTTTCAATTCTTTGACTTCAACTTCTGCAGGAGAAAAGCCGGCAGATGTGATTTCGAGAATAAAGGGAACGGATTTAGATGTTTTAATTTCAAATTTTCCGTTGTTATCTGCAATGGCAAATGAAGCTGAGTTTTTAATTTTTACGGAAGCTCCTTCGATGGGAAGACCACGGCCATCCCTGATGACGCCTTTTAAAATATCCTGTGCGTTGACTGATTGTAAAAACAACACAGAAAAAAATAACAGTAAGGATTGTTTCATAAATATTTCTTTTTTTATTTAGGTTAATTGTTTTATTTGGAGGTTTAGAAGTTTAATTGTTTCGGTACGTCATTTACAATACCTTGAACTGACATAGATAATCAACATGTATACATACAGATAATCCGTCCGTATGCTTCTGCTAAAATTACCATACCATTTTAATAGACTAATAGTAGAGATGTTCATGTTTTATTTTTTATTTCTACTGATTTAATAGACTAATTTTTTAAAATTTTTTATAAAAAAATTGCTCTGAATAATGTAATGAGGCTGCAGAACATAACAACAAGACCCACAGCAACAAACATTTTATTTTTAGGTAAACGAGCTGTGAGCAATGCTGAGAATGGAGCTGTAACGATACCTCCTATAAGCAGACCTGCAACAATATTCCAATGGTGTATGCCAATTGAAATTATAAATGTTATTGCGCTTGCTATGGTTAAAATGCATTTAGCAGCGGTTGAACTGCCAATTACATATCTTGGGGTGTGACCATTTTTTATAAAAGTACCTGTTACGAGCGGCCCCCATCCTCCACCGCCAAATGAATCGATACAACCACCGATAAGGCCGATAGATGTTACATTTACTTTTTTATTCCCATTATTGATATTTTTCTTCAAGAAGGCGTTTTTTAAAATTGTATAACCTAGATACATGGTGTAAAGTGCGATGAAGGGTTTGGTAATTTTCGCATACCGTTCTCCCAGATATGTAAGAGCGATGGCTCCAATGACTGCTCCTATGATTGCAGGAATCGCCAATGATTTGATTAACTTTTTATTGAGATTTCCCAGCTTCCAGTGACTGATGGTTCCTGCAGCACTTGTGAAAGACTCAGCTGAATGAATACTTGCACTGATTACCGGTGCAGGAATATTAAGAATCAATAAAATGGTTGTGCAAATGACTCCGTATCCCATACCCATTGAACCTGCAACCATTTCAGCCAAAAATCCGACTAACAACATCCATAAGAAAAGGTAATTTTCTTGGCCAATAAATTGATTGATAACGGTTATTTGTTTAGCAGGAAGGCAAAAAAACAACAGTACAATTCCAATAGCAAAACCAGTGATGATAAAAAAATATTTATTGACCGGCTTTTTTTGAACAGCAGGAATTACCTGATTTGATAAAGACAGATAATTAGATGAAATGATCTCTTTCACTGAGGGCTGATCTACTTTTTTCAACATTCCGCAAAATAAAGGAAGAATTTTTAACCCACCAAATTAGTGGACTATTATTTTTATTTTTTTTCAACCAATGATTTGGTGAGGTCATTGAGCTGATTGACCTTATCCTGGAAGTCGCCTTTGAGGGAATTGCGTATAGACTGCATATGGTTTAAAAGTTCATCCAGCTCATCGGGCAGACAATCATTCAGCACTTCTTTTAATCTTTTAGCTATGGTGGGAGATTTGCCATTGGTAGATATGGCCAGCTTGAGATTTCCTTTCTGTACTACTGAGCCGAGATAAAAATCGCAGAGATCGGGCTTGTCTGCCGCATTTACCAGTACACGCCTTTCATTGGCCGCTTTAACCACGGAGGAACTTACTGCCACATCATTTACGGCAGCTATCACCACATCTGCCCCATCAATATCATCCGATTCAAATGGCTTTTCAATCAAAATAACCTCAGGAAAATCTTTTACCAACTCTTTGATTTCATCACTGATAACAGTGGCGACTATTCTAATTTTAGAACAAGGGGAATTTTGCAGCACTGCACTTAACTTTTCCATACCTACATATCCCCCGCCCACTATCAGCAAGGATAATTTTTCCAGTTTTAAAAAGACCGGAAATAATCGATTTGATTTTTCCATGTAAAAAATTTATTTGAAAAGGGAGATTCTCATCAGTATTCAATTTTACTAATCCACTCTCTGGCATGGCGAGCTGCATACGAAATAATGATATCTGCCCCTGCCCTTTTTAATGATGCCCATACTTCGGTATGCGCCTGAATCCGGTCGATCAGATTATTCATTGCCAATAGCTCCACACTCTGATACTCTCCACTTACATGATAAGCTGCCAGCGGAACATCCAGGCCTGAACGATGCAATCTGCTTATGACATCCATATATGCAACTGCAGGCTTCACCATAACAATGTCCGCACCTTCACCGATATCACGATGAGTACTTTTGAGTACGTCGTTCGCATTAAAAGGGGACGCCTGATATGTCTTTCTGTTTTTCAGATGCGGAGTATTGGTTGGAGTTGAAC
>VERM01000260.1 GCA_018882645.1 Ferruginibacter sp. | reverse complement strand
GGTACGAACACACCAAAGATCCCCTCTATTGCATGCAAAGGAATACTCCAAATTCTGAAAAATCCCAACACATGATCTATACGGATGGCATCAAAATAGTTGCTCATATGCTGCATCCGCTGACGCCACCAGCCATAATTATCTTTTTGCATGGCCTCCCAGTTGTAGGTAGGAAAACTCCAGTTCTGACCTTTAGATGTAAAAGCATCAGGAGGTGCACCCGCTTGCATGTCCATGTGAAACAAAGAAGGATTAACCCATGTATCTACACTGAATCTACCCACACCAATAGGCAAATCTCCTTTGATGATGATGCCGTTATTATGCGCATAGTCTACAGCACCTTTCAATTGCAGATGCAAATGGTACTGAGTGTAATAATGTATTTCGATTTTATCGTAGTGGCCAGAATCCGGACTGACCAATTGATGAATTTTCTCTTCATCATATATTGCATATTCTTCCCACTTATTGAAGTCAGCTGTCTTGTGTGTATCTCTTAAAAAACAGAAAGCCGCATAAGGAATCAGCCAGTTTTTATTTTTTGTAAAGAAATCAGAATATCCGGATTCATTAATGAAGGATTTTTTTTCTTTTTCATACAATTCCGAAATAGCAATGTATTTTAATTTGGCAACGGAGTCATAATCCAATGTAGACAAATCATTTATTTTTTTGATCTCTTCCAGCATATCTTTTGGAAACTCAAGCTTTTTTGCTTTCGCCATTTTCTGTACATCGAGAAAAACGGGATGCAATGCAAATGCAGATATCGCAGAGTATGGATAAGAGTCATTTCGGTCATGCGTTACCGTGGTATCATTAATCGGCAATAGCTGTATCATCTTAATTCCTGTCTTTATAGACCAGTCAGTCAACAGATTAATATCTGTAAAATCTCCTATACCCCAGCTGTTTTCTGATTTCAATGAGGACAATTGCACATTAACCCCAGAAGCCTTCCAGGCATGCGAGTAAAAGTTGACATACTGATGCAGCACAATCACAGTATCCTTTTCCTGAGCATGCGTCAACACTCTGTTGTTTCCATCTTCTATATGCCTTATTTCCTTGTTGATTGTGTCATAAATAGCAAATTTGTATTCGATGGGTAATGCAACTTTGTTCAGATTCAGCCTGGCTATCCAGCAATTGTTATTTCGTTTAAACAATACAGGATTCTCTTTGTCCCAGTCATTGAACTTTTTACCGGAACCAATCATACAAAGAATATGATCCTGAGGGAGCTGTGAAGCATTGACCTCGAAAACATGGGTAGTATTTTTAACTACAGATTCTTTTGCTCTTGCAGAATGCAATTCAAATACTTTCGAAAAAGCACGAGAAGCAAATACCGTACTGTAAAAATCGACATCCTGCCAGTCATCATATATTTTAAATGTTCCCACATTTATTTTGTCAACATGCAAAGAACGATTTCTCCAATAATCAGATTTGATAATTTGGTCGTTCTCATACAAGTGATACTGATAGGTAAACTTAATGTGTGTTTTATCTTCCGGCAGCTGAAAGCTGCCACTCCAAAATTCATCATCCACATATCGCATTGGAATATGTTGAACATTTTTCTCCTCATCCCAAAGCTGAATACCAATTGACTGCCCGTACTGGGTTTTGTATCTGATATAAAAATGAACTAGCATTACAAATAATGATTTAGGACGGCAATTTAATCAATTATGTATAATTTACACGATAAGTCGCCGGCATTTAGATGGAGTTCAAAAAAATACACCGGTTTTTACAATCTGTATTATATTTGCAAAAAATTATAAAAATGACCACAGCAAGAAAATACAGAGGGCTATACTGGATTCTATTTTTCCTATCTATTGCAGCATTTTTCTGGGTTTATTCATTCGCAGGAGGCTATTGCTCTATGGTTTTGCCGTTCAATGTAACCTTCTTTGCGATGGCGATGGATTTAATGTAATGACGGTTTTGCGATACGCGCGCCTGCCTCCCGGCAGGCAGGTTTGTGGTTTGTGTTTTTTTGAATTTTTAATCTTGACTTTTTACCTTGATCGAGAGGGCTCACAGAGAAATTGGCTTTTCTTCTTTGCACTTTCAACTTTCTACTTTTTGGGGCAATAAAAAACGCCCTCCAATTATTGGAAGGGCGTCAGTAGTTTTATCTTCGGCTATTTAACCTCTTCAAACTCGGCATCTGTTACATTTTCTGCACCCTGAGATTGATTACCTCCATCTGCACCCGGCTCTGTTCCTGGCTGGTCTCCCCCGGCTGCCTGAGTGGCTTTGTAAATCTCCTCACTGGCAGCAGTCCATGCATTATTAAGCTCATTCACTGCCGCATCTATTTGTACAAGATCCTGTGATTTATGCGCTTCTTTTAATTTGGCAAGAGCCGCTTCAATAGGCGCTTTTTTATCAGCAGAAATCTTCTCACCGTATTCTTTCAGCTGTTTTTCACTTTGGAAAATCAGACTATCTGCCTGATTGATCTTCTCTACTTTCTCTTTTTCCGCTTTATCAGAAGCCTCATTGGCCTTGGCTTCATTTTTCATTTTTTCAATCTCCTCTTTGCTCAAACCACTACCAGCTTCGATACGGATCTTCTGCTCTTTGCCAGTGCCTTTATCTTTGGCACTCACATGAAGAATACCGTTGGCATCAATATCAAAAGTTACCTCTACCTGAGGCACACCTCTTGGTGCAGGCGGAATACCATCGAGATTAAACATGCCCAAACTTTTATTTTGATTGGACATAGGTCTTTCGCCCTGCAAAACATGTATTTGTACCCCCGGCTGATTATCACTGGCTGTACTGAACACTTCAGATTTTCTGGTAGGAATGGTGGTATTGCTTTCAATCAGTCTTGTCATCACTCCACCCATGGTTTCGATACCCAGACTAAGTGGAGTAACATCGAGCAAAAGAACATCTTTAACTTCACCGGTTAATACCGCTCCCTGAATACCGGCACCTATGGCTACCACCTCATCAGGGTTCACTCCTTTGTTTGGTTTCTTACCAAAAAACTTTTCTACAATTTCCTGAACTTTGGGAATACGACTGCTTCCGCCAACCAGAATCACTTCGTCGATTTGAGATGTAGAAATGCCTGCATCTTTCAGAGCCACCTCACAAGGTTTAAGAC
>VERM01000259.1 GCA_018882645.1 Ferruginibacter sp. | reverse complement strand
GTTATATACAATATAATCAGTTAGATAAAAATGTACTTTCGGAATACACAGTAATCATCAATTGCACACCCGTGGGGATGTATCCCAACGAAAATCAGGCGCCTGATTTACCCTATTTTTTTATGAACGAGGAGCATTATCTGTATGATCTTGTATATAAACCAGCAGAGACGATGTTTTTGAAATATGGAAAACAATACGGTTCAACTATCAAAAATGGCTACGAAATGCTGGTGCTGCAAGCAGAAGAAAACTGGAAAATCTGGAATGATTTGAATTAATTATTGCTATTGATTTTTTGAATGAAGGCATCAGGTACGGACACCGATTTTTTTTTCTGGTAATCAAAACAGACCATGCCTGTTTTTGCTTTTGCAATCAAGGTTTTTTCGCTTTTTCTTTTTGCTTCAATAATGTAATAAATTTCAAAGCTTACTCTTGTTGCTTCTCCAATCGAAATGCCGATTTCCAGTTCATCGCCGAAGAAAGATTCATTAAGGTAATTTACCACCAGTTCATTCATTGTCAGACTTACACCTTCAATACTGAGTTCGCTGTATCCCATTGATGTCAGCCATTCCATTCTTGCATTATGCAAAATGCTTACCAAGGAGTCATTTCCCAAATGGTTGCCATAGTTTATATCGGTAATGCGTACACGATATTTCAATTTTGCAATTGATTTTTCTGGTGTGATGAGTTTAATTCTTGCCATAATGATTTCTCAAAAAAGTTATCAATTGAGCAGTAGCTTTTTTACGGTGACTATACATGTTTTTTTCTTCCATTCTCATTTCTGCAAAAGTTTTTGCGCTGCCTTCTGGAATAAAAACAGGATCATATCCAAAGCCTCCACTCCCTTTTCTTTCTTTTGTGATCATTCCCTTGCAGATGCCTGTGAACTGATATTCTTTTCCATCGAGTATGAGAGAAATGACGGTCTTGAATTGAGCGCTCCGATTTTGAATGTCTTTCATTTTACCCAAAAGCTTGTCAATATTCTTATTGAAATCATTGTCCTCCCCGGCATATCGAGCACTTTTAACTCCCGGTTCACCATTCAGGGAGTATACTTCGAGGCCTGTGTCTTCACTAAAACAATTCTTCCCCAACAAGTTATAAATAAAGCTTGATTTTTCTGTTGCATTGGTTTCCAGCGTATCGTGAGGTTCGGGAATATCGACTTCAATACCTGACTCTTTTAGACTTTTTACATCAAAATAGCCGTGAAGAATTATATTAATCTCCTGAACCTTATGGATATTGTTGGTGGCGAAAATGAGAGAAGGCATCAATTGATTCATTTTAAATGGCGAATAATTTTTTCAATGCAGACCAAAGCATTTTTTTCTCTTCCGTATTTTCTGAAATAAGACGAAGAGAGGGGGTAGATAAAAAACTAAAATTGTCCATTAACCTAACTTCATAATTGTCTGATTCGATATTGGGTTTGCAGTATTGATTAGTAAGGCCGAATACAATCAGGAAAAGGGGATTCAAAAATGCTTTGATTGATGTAAAGTCAGTTTTTTTATAATTGTTCGCATTCAATAAAGCCACATCATTCATGTTTAGTTTGCATGCGTTTAAAATACCGGACAGAAACTGAAAATCTTTTTCATTCAGATGAAGTGATTCCGAATCATTGACCATCAGAAGAATTTTTTTTTCATTCTTTCCCAGAGTGACTCTTTCATTTGTTTCCGGTTTTGTTTGAACGGAATCCGCGTTGCCGATGTCAACAAAACAATTCTGGTAGAGACCGGGAATCAGTGCCATAGGCAATTGAAAATCATCCAAACTCATTTTAAGGCGTTTTGACTTTTTTTTTTGTTTCTTTGCAGTAAAATTAATGAATATGATTGCAGCTGCCGATTTTAATATTAAAAAAGTGGAACGCAGTAAACTGGAGAATATAAATCTCTCCAACCTGCCATTTGGTAAGTATTTTACCGATCACATGTTTGAGGCCGACTATGAAAATGGGGAATGGAAAAATCTTGCCATAAAGCCATATCAGCCACTGTTGCTTGAGCCTTCATTGGCAGCGTTACATTACGGTCAGGCCATTTTTGAAGGGATCAAGGCGTATAAAACCAAAGGTGGCGATGCTTATATTTTCAGGCCAATAGATAATTTCAAAAGATTTAATATTTCTGCACAAAGAATGCAGATGCCGGAAATACCTGAGGACATTTTTATGGAAGGCCTGCGTACGCTGGTACAATTGGATAAAAACTGGATTCCCGATCAACCGGATCATTCACTCTATATCCGACCTTTTATGTTCAGCAGCGATGAATTGATAGGTGTTCGCCCAAGCGAAAAATATAAGTTTTTAATTATACTTAGTCCCACCGGCCCCTATTATAATACACCAATGCGGATTTATGTGGAGGAAAAATATGTGCGTGCGGTAAATGGAGGTGTGGGCTACGCCAAAGCTGCCGGTAATTACGGGGCTGCCATGCTGGCTACTGCCGAGGCGAAAAAACTTGGATATGATCAGGTCCTATGGACCGATGCGATAAAGCATGAATATGTACAGGAATGTGGTACCATGAATGTGTTTTTTATCATCGGAGATAAGGCTATCACGCCTGATTTGAACAGCGGTACTATCCTTGCCGGTGTAACCCGAGACAGTGTGATTACTGTTCTTGGGGAAATGGGACTGACCATTGAGGAGCGCCCCCTAAATATACTGGAAGTGATAGAAGCCTATCATTCGGGTACATTAAGAGAGGTATTTGGCACCGGAACAGCAGCTACCATTTCTCTAATTAAAGAATTGAAATACAAGGAGTTTGTGATGAATTTTGATCCTCAAAGCTGTAAAGTGGCCAATGAGGTCAAAAACAGGATGAACCAGATTCGCTATGGGATAATCCCCGACAATCATGGTTGGATGTACAAAATATAGTAAGCCGTTTCATTGGGTAACATAATGTATATCGTCCAACCTATGATTATTCACTTTGTTATTCCTGATTTTTTTTAATTAATATTTTTCCATTTAAATGGTTTTGGTTACCTTTGCCGTCCAAAATTTAAAAAGGTCAATAAATGCCTACAATACAACAACTCGTTAGAAAAGGTAGAGAAATTATCAAATCGAAAAGCAAGTCAAGAGCGCTCGACAGATGTCCTCAAC
>VERM01000258.1 GCA_018882645.1 Ferruginibacter sp. | reverse complement strand
AATAACACCAGGCCGGTTTGCCCGCTTTTCCTGCTGCCAACCATTCCTTTTGTGTTTTCGCTTCAGGAATAGGATCTCCGTTTCTGAATTTGTCAACATCCAGATTTTTGGAGGACCATACCTGAGTGCCAATTCTAACTTCAGACATATTCTTTTGAGCGAAATTGGCATAAGAGAACACCATTAACAAGGCAAATAAAAGTAACGATGATTTGAATTTCATACTTTTTTTTTGAAGGTAAATAAAAGATTCCTTAGAAAGTTGAAGTTACATCATATTTTGAATTTCATCCTCATTTTTCATGTTTCGATATGCCGCATTGTGTTGACCTCACCCCCGGCCCCTCTCCAAAACAGGTTGTTCTGCGTTTGGGGTTTGGTGTTAAATCAAGTTAGCCCACGGTTTTAACCGTGGGAATTGAATAGGTTTTAACCGTGGGAATTGAATAGGTTTTAACCGTGGGAGTTGAATAGGTTTTAACCGTGGGAATTGAATAGGTTTTAACCGTGGGAGTTGAATAGGTTTTAACCGTGGGTATTGAACAGGTTTTAACCGTGGGTATTGAACAGGTTTTAACCGTGGGCTAATTGTTTAGAAGATTTTCTTCAACCCCTTCAACTCCTTCAAATATTTACAACTGAATCGCGGCGGTGAATATTTTATTGATGAGAAAAAATGATAGCTGAAAAGGACTATCAAACCGAATGATACTCAACCAATGTATTCATTCAAAAATATTACCTTTGATTTCAAATTCTTAAAAATGAAAAAAATCAAATCTTTGTCGCTGTTTTTCGTTGCTTCAATCTTATTTTTTTCTTCATGTGCCGTCAAATCCAATGATGCAAACAATACGGTTGACTCGTTTTTCAACGCTTATAAAAGCGACTTCAGAACAGTAAATAAAAATCTTATCACCAAAGCACTTTCGGAAAAAATCGATTCAGCCATTGCGAAAGAAAAATATGATGCGAAAAGATTAAAGGATTTGCAATCAACCGATAAGCCTTTGATGATAGAGGGTGATATTTTTACCAGCATATACGAAGGCTACACTTCATTCAGAATCAAACAAACAAAAGCAGATGGTAAAAAGGCCAGCGTGGTAGTGGCTTTTGAGAATAAAAATTATAACTTTACCTGGGAAAACGAAGTGATATTACTCTTGGAAAACAATACATGGAGAATAGATGATGTACTGTATACCGACAAACGGGGCGCAGGAAAAAGCACCAAAGATGTTTTGTCTGCATTTCTTAAACTGAATTCTTAAACAATTATTGACATTTCTGCCTGAAAAATAAACATCTTTTATATCAATATTTTTTAAAAGTAAACAATAACACAAACTCATGAAACCAATCTTTCTTGCCATTGTATTCTTAACAACATTAAGCGTTTGTGCTCAAAAACAGATCGATACGACCAAACCTGCATCCAGGACAAGTTCATTTAAATTAAGGACAGGCAAACATGACCTTTCTATTCAATGGATTGGCTGGGATAAGCTGGGTAAAGCAATGATTACCGACCTGAGGAACGGCACGTATAAAATTGAAGGAGAACAAAAAAATCAGGAGAATTCAGATTACCTTAAAATCTCAGGAATCATCACACCCATATCCAAAAGAGAACTGAATTTTGAAGGGATTATCAGCAGCCGCATCTCTACCATCAATAAAGGGGCGGAATGCAAAAGAGAAGGATTGAATACATTCAAGGCGGAAAGAAAAAAGAAGTATTGGAGACTGGTTAATAAAATCAATTGTGAAGGCGGCATGGTGACGGATTATATTGATATCTATTTTTAATTTTCCTGAATGCAGAAAATACCTGTTGTAATCATTGGATCTTCCGGACATGCCAAGGTGGTGATAGACATCGTAGAGAAACAAGGCGTTTATGAGATTGTCGCACTATTGGGAGAAGAAAAAAATATTGGCAAAACCTGTATGGGCTATGCCGTAAGCGGAACAGAAGAAAGCATAAACAGTGTACTTCTAAAATATCCCAATTGCAAAGCCTTTATTGCCATAGGCGATAATTTTATCCGACAAAAAATAGCTCAGAAAATCATTTCCATTAACCCTACCATCGAATTCGCCACGGTTGTTCATCCTTCTGCACAAATCGCAAAAGATGTAGCCATCGGGAAAGGAGTAGCCATCATGGCCAATGCGGTCATCAACAGCGGCAGTATGATATCAGACGGATGCATCATTAATACCAAAGCCTCTGTTGATCATGACTGTTTTGTTGGGAATTATTCCGCCGTTCTTCCAGGTGTAACCATTGGCGGGAATGTGCAAATCGGAGAAAGAAGTGTATTGTGTATTGGGTCAGTAGTAAAACAGGGTGTTTCCATAGGCAATGATACTGTTGTCGGAGCCGGAGCGCTGGTACTTGAAAATATTGGCGATACGCTTCTTGTTTACGGATCCCCTGCAAAGGTTGTAAAAACCAGGACAGTTGGAGAAAAGTATCTTTGAACGGTTTAATTATCTAGTGGTATAAAGGTTTGGGTATTGAACCACAAACGCGCGAAGCACATCAAAACTCTCAACGCTTTTTTATGAAATAATCATTAATTTTATTTCAGGTTCAAATTATTTTATTGCCATTTAAATATGCTATCCAAAAAAACTCAATACGCGCTTAAAGCACTGGGATACCTGGCTGCTCATTACGGAGAAGGCCCGATACTGATCTCTGAAATATCTTCCAAGAAAAAAATTCCGATCAAGTTTTTGGAATCTATTCTTCTGGAACTAAAACAAGGAGGAATACTGGACAGTAAAAAAGGAAAAGGGGGCGGCTATTTCCTGAGAAATCATCCCAAAAAAACAACATTGGCCACAGCAATCAGGATGGTTGGCGGACCGATTGCTTTGATCCCTTGCGTGAGTTTAAATTTCTTCGAGAAATGTACGGATTGCGATGAAGCGGTGTGCGGTCTCAATAAAGCAATGGTTATTACCAGAGATGCCACTCTGAAAATTCTTGAAAAGAAATCACTGGTTGATTTGATGGATACAGAACCCTCCAACTAAAAAGACTGTCAGGACAAAAGAATCATGATAATTCTGTTTTATGATTTTAAAAAATACCGGCCAACTTACATCTGCACCAACTAAAATCATTTCACTTGTCCCATCTC
>VERM01000257.1 GCA_018882645.1 Ferruginibacter sp. | reverse complement strand
TCACTGATATATTTGAATGGTGCAGTAAAGAACTTCCAAAGTGGAATACCATTTCTATTTCCGGCTATCATATCCGTGAGGCGGGCAGCACAGCCGTTCAGGAAATAGCATTCACACTAAGTAACGGCAAGGCGTATGTGAAAGCTGCCCTGGAAAAAGGACTGGATATCAACGTATTTGGAAAGAGACTTTCTTTTTTCTTCAATGCACACAACAATTTATTTGAAGAAGTAGCCAAGTTCAGAGCTGCAAGAAGAATGTGGGGAAAAATCATGAGAGAGCTTGGTGCAACGGACGAAAAAGCGATGATGTTGCGCTTTCACACACAAACCGGAGGAAGTACGCTCACAGCGCAACAGCCAATGAACAATATCAGTCGCGTTACCATACAAACCCTCGCTGCCGTATTGGGCGGCACGCAATCTTTACATACTAACGGTTACGATGAAGCGCTCAGCCTGCCTACCGAATCGGCCGCCAGGATTGCACTTCGCACACAGCAGATTGTGGCTTACGAGAGCGGAGCGGCTGATACGGTTGATCCATTGGCAGGAAGTTACTATGTAGAATCTCTTACCAATGAAGTGGAAGAAAAAGCATGGGCACTGATTGAAGCCATCGACACTATGGGTGGCAGCGTTGCAGCTATTGAAGAAGGTTTTATTCAGGATGAGATTGCGCGAAGCGCATATACATACCAGCAGCAAATAGAAAATGAAAATAAGATTATTGTAGGCGTAAATAAGTTTATTTCAGAAGCAGAAGAAAAAATTCCTGGCTTTAAAATTGACGACAGTATACAAATCATGCAATCTGAAAAACTTAAAGCACTCAAACAGAGAAGAAACAATGAACTGGTAAAAGCATGCCTGGATGAGCTGACCGAAAATGCAAATACCGGTAAAAACTTAATGCCTTCCGTTTTAAAGGCAGTAGAAAGCTACTGTACACTTGGAGAGATTGCAGATACACTGAGGAAGGTATTTGGGGAATATAAATAAAGTTTGATCTTGTTTATAGTTTGGAGTTCAACCTTCTTCAACCCCTTCAACTATCTTCAACCCCTTCAACCTCTTAAACCCCGGCATCTAAACGTTTACTCATCTTGCATAGTCCTTCTCATAATCTCCCTTAATTCTTTCCATAGAAGGATTGAAGTAGCCGAATTTTAAATGAGGAAATTCCTCTCGGATGAGTTCCATCATTTGCTTTACACCCATGCATTCTCCAGTATCATGAACATCTATTTTTTCCAGATACCAATCCGGATCGATATTAAAATTACGCCACTGAATCATGCAGAGATCCGTATCTCTGATTAGCTTCCTCAAAGCTTCATATTCCGATATACTGTCTGTCATTCCCGGAAACACGAAATAATTGATGCTGGTCCAAGCACCATAACTGCGAGCCACTTTTAAACTTTCAATCAAATCTTCAAAAGAATAATTATTGGGCTTGTAATAAGCAGTGTAAATATCTTTTCTGGCAGAATTGGTACTTACTCTTATGCTGTTAAGTCCCGCCTCGCACAATACTTTCACTGCATCTGGCTTGCTGCCATTGGTATTGATGTTGATGCTGCCCTTATCTGTATGCTTCCTGATTTCAATGATGGAGTCTCTTATGGTTTCCCACATCAGTAATGGTTCTCCTTCGCAACCCTGACCATAACTGATGATCGGAAAAGATGCAGACTGTAAATGAGGCACAGTAAATTCAACAATCTCTTCCGGGGTAGGCTTAAACGTTAGTCGGTCCTGCGTACTGAAAATAGTTTCATCCTCAGGTTGAAATGATATGCATCCTATACAGTTGGCATTGCAAGCTGGAGAAACAGGAACAGGACACTCCCATCTACCCAAAGCAAGATTTCTGGCAGCAGGACAAGTATAACTCATGCAGCAATTGTCCATTAAATGTTTTACCAGTCTGTTGTGAGGATATGAATGTAATAAGTTTTTATACCCGGATTCAATTTTATCATCATCATATCCGCGGGCTTCCTGTCGGATATCTTTTTCGATTCTGACAGCAGGGACATACAATTTATCATTCAGCCAACCGGCGGCGGTGTAGCAAAACAAAGGCAATGTAGGCGCATCCGGAAGGGTTTCATAAGCGGCCATGTACAAGCCTGTATGTGCCGGAGGAATAAAAGCCGCCACAGCCCATCCTTTTTCACACAAACGCATCTCTCCTGTTTGCGCATCAATACCAATTCCTCTTCTGCCTGGCAGTTCATATAGCTGGCCTCCTTCAGGAAGACTTATCCATTCTTCAACTGGAATCGGATAGGCATCCCACCCGCTTCTTCCGGTTACATAAAGTGAAGTGTCTTCATAAATATTCCCACTACCGTCGGAGTATAATAAAAAAGGAGATTGCGTAAGTTGTTGCATGAGGTAGCAAAAATAGGAAATAAGAAAGTTGTTTTAAAACAATAGATACAGAAAGAACAATATCCGAAATCTGATTTTTACATTGGATATACAAAGCTTTTAATCCCGCATTGTATGATTCATCAAAACCAATACTATAAAGATTTTTTTGAAAGAGTACAGCTCCTGCAAAATTGATTGAAATGCGATTCATCAGGCAAAGAAAAGCCTGCCGGCATAGTAAATTGTAAAAGTTTGTTATTGATTAAATCGATTGTAAGAATATGATCTTTCAACAAAACCTGATCAATATTTTCCCATGGAATAATTTTAGCCGGAAAAGAGGGATACCAAATGCCATCCTCTTTAAATACAAATTTCAAAGGCTTATTGGCATAAATACCAAAAATTCCAAAAATCAAAAGCCCAATACCTGTAAAATAAATATCCAACAACAGCCAAATAAACCCACATAAAATAAAACAGAAATTCAGATAGACTGATGTTTTATTTTTTTTCTGAAGAAAGAAGTAATGAAGAATCGCTGCAGATAAAAATAAAATTCCGGCGAGAAGAACCCACTTGATTGTATCGGAAGGCTTTTGTATCAAAAAAGAAGAAAACAAGGCCAGATTCATGAGGCCTATGATTAGAGATGTCAAACGGTACGCTCCTGATTTATGATTGGAAACTACAATGGTATAATGCTGCATTTATGAATTCGAGCTGGTGAGAAGATTGCATAATTTATATAAAACCCTGGCTCCCACATTTTCATCCCACTCAT
>VERM01000256.1 GCA_018882645.1 Ferruginibacter sp. | reverse complement strand
CCTCCGAATATCTCTGGGTATTCACAAATGGCATAAATGGATATTAAACCTCCCATGCTGGATCCTGAGATGAAAGTATTTTTTCTGTCTGGATGGGTAGAATAATTACTGTCTATAAAAGGCTTCAATTCCTTTACTATAAATTTCAAGTAATCGTCTGAATAGACATTTGTGGTTAGTATCTGGGTGCCGTTGCTTCTCTTGGAATACAAGATTAGAGAGTCTCTGAATGGCTTGGATAATGATTCAAATGGTTTTTGCGGACAATATTCAGCATGCCTGTTTTTACCTCCATTCCATATGCCTACAATGATGCAGTCTTTCATCCCTTTTTTTTGCCTTAATTCATATACGGCTCTGTCTGCATGCCATGACTGCTTGTTCCATGTCAGCGAACTGTCAAAGAGCATTTCGCCATCATGCATATACATAACGGCATATTTTTTTCGATTATTGTAATCATCAGGAATCCATACGTCTACATTCCGGGCAGGAACAAACTTTGAGGCAAAATTGTTATACCGAACAATTTTGCCATAAATGGGTTTATGTATTTGAGCATTAACATCCATGCAGCGCATTGAAAGAACCATAAATAGAATGGCCTGGATGCGCGGTAATTGTTTCTTTTTCCAGATAAAATCATTTAAATGATCGACAATTGGCTTCATCAGATTATTTTTTTAAATTGTGACTGTTAGTATAAATGAAAAAATATTTACTGTCGAAGATTACTCAATTTCAATATAAAAATTCAGATGACAAAGTCCGGTATTAAGTTTTTGGTAGGCCCTCAAAACAGATGGAAAGAATTCAAATTTGCGTTCAATGTTTTTTTAGAATTTATTAAGGGCTTCCGTTCGCTTCACTTCGCAGGCCCTTGTGTGACTGTTTTTGGTTCTGCAAGATTCAAGGAAGATCATGAGTATTATAAAAAAACTCAGGAGCTTTCAGGCGAGATTGCCCGTTTGGGTTTTACCATCATGACAGGGGGAGGACCGGGTATCATGGAGGCTGCTAATCGCGGGGCTAAAGATGTTGGTGGAAGGAGTGTAGGGTGCAATATCATTCTACCTTTTGAGCAAAAGGAAAACGAATATCTCGACAAGTTTGTCAATATTAAATATTTTTTTGTAAGAAAGACCTTGTTGATTAAATATTCTTATGCTTTTATCGTTATGCCCGGAGGGTTTGGTACGCTTGATGAGTATTTTGAAGCCCTAACACTTATTCAAACCAAAATGCTCAAGGAGTTTCCTATTATCATATTTGACAAGGCGTTTCATAAAGAAGTTATCGAACATATTGAATTTATGAAGCAAAAGGGAACGATTTCTGCCGAAGATCTTGATTTGTGTCTGTTTACCGATTCTGTGGAAGAGGCAGTAGAGCACATCAAGAAAAATTCGATTACCAAGTTTGGATTGCAGCATGAAAAAGAGCTAAAAACAAAATGGTGGCTTTTTGAAAGGAAATAACTGTATTAATCATTAAATACTATTCATGGGAATTTTCAGGCAATTTGCGGAATATCTTTATCTCAGAAAAAAGAACCCCAATGCAAGTCCCACTAAGTGGACCAAATATATGCATGGAATCAATCGTCTTTCCATTCTTCTTTTTTTGTTTGCCATCATTATAATACTTGTAAAGCTTTTTTTAAGAAGTTGACGATTTTAAAAAATTCACAATAATATGTGCTGCATTATTGGAGGCGTTTCCTCCTTTTCCGAGTACTTCTCTCAGTTCATCGTAGTCTCTTAATATTTTTTTTCTATAATCCGCATCATTAAGAATCATTTTCAATTCTTTGGTTAAATTTTCAGGTGTGAGATCCTGTTGAATAAGTTCTTTCACAACGGATCGGTTCATGATGAGATTGACCAGTCCGATATATTTTATTTTGATGAGTCTTTTTGCAATCTGATAGGAAATATTATTGCCTTTATAACAGATGATTTCAGGCACACCAAAAATAGCTGTTTCAAGCGTGGCTGTTCCACTTGTCACAATAGCAGCAGTTGATTCTGAAAGCAATGCATAAGTTTTGCCGCTGACAGCAGATACGTTATCGTAAGCAGAAAGTATTTTGTCGTAAAAACCATCGTCGAGTCCGGGTGCTTTTGCCACTACAAAATGATATTCCTGAAATGCAGCGGTGATTTGCAGCATGATGGGTAGCTTTTTCAATATTTCCTGCTTTCTGCTTCCCGGAAGCAATGCAATAATCTTTTTGTTTCGATTAAATAATAAGGGACTATTTTTTTTAACATTTCTAAATGAATGAATCACCTCTATTAGCGGATGGCCTACATAATCTACATGGTAGTCCCATTTTTGATAAAATTCTTTTTCAAATGGAAGAATCACCATCATTTTATCAACCGATTTTTTGATGGTGTTTACCCTACTTTCTTTCCATGCCCAAACCTGAGGAGAGATGTAATAAATAACTTTTAATCCTTTTTTTTTAGCCCATTTGGCAATTCTTAGATTGAAACCGGGATAATCAATGAGAATGACAACATCGGGATTGAAATCCATGATGTCTTTTTTGCAAAAGGAAAGATTTTTGATGATTGTTTTGATGTTGAATAGCACCTCCATGAAACCCATAAATGCCAGATCTCTGAAATGCTTTACGACATTACCACCTGCTTCTTGCATCAAATCTCCGCCCCAACATCGAATTTCGGAGAAGTCATCCAGCTTTTTTAATTCTTTTATAAGATTACTTCCATGAAGATCTCCACTTGCCTCACCCGAAATGATATAATACTTCATTTTTTAAAATTTATGGTTTATCACGCGGAGCAAAGATTCGCAAAATGGCATTTTACTCGAGTATGATTCTAATGTACATATCTATCGCCGGCATAAAAAATGATTTTTCAAACAGAGTCAAAAGCATCTTTTTTAATCACTGTAAATATATTCCACTTTTCCCAGAGATAAATTGTCTTTGTCGAATGCCTGTTCGGATATTTTCAGATTGCCATTGTATTTGTACTTCCATGTGGTAGGTTCATTTGAACCTTCTTCAATAGTAGTCATTTGGATGATATTGTTTTGATTATCATATTCAAAAATGTAATCAGCAATCATTCTTTTTTTATATTCATGCATGTGAACGATATCAGTAAGCCGGTTACTGCTGTCATAGTAATAGTAGTATAGAGC
>VERM01000012.1 GCA_018882645.1 Ferruginibacter sp. | reverse complement strand
CCCGTGTTTCAGGTTTGTATGTAAATATAATATTTTGTAAGCAAATTTAACTTGTACGGTTTGAAGAATTTCTAAAAATCAAATTAATATTCAACAAAAACGACATTATTTTAGATTTTGTTCAAACATACTGTCATATTTTTAAAATCAACAAAGTTTATACCTGTGGTGATTTTTCAGAACATTTCCGGTGATTCTCAATTTTTTGTATTCCGCCACCTAAATTCTAAATTTGCCACGCAAGAGAACGCATTAAATTAATTTTCATGAATCCTCAACACTTCAGCCAACTGGCAGAAACCCTGATTCCATCAGAGATTGTAAAACTGGGTGCAGCCATTAAAGAAAAAATAAAGGCGGGTGAACATATATACAACTACACGATCGGTGATTTTGATTCATCATTGTTTCCCATTCCGGACTATTTAATGAAAGAAATCATCAATGCCTACAAAGAAGGTTATACCAATTATCCCTCTGCCGAAGGCGAACTCGATCTGCGTGTGGCATTGGCCGGGTTTTTGGAAAAAAAAGAAGGGCTGAGTTATTCACCGTCTGAGATTTTGATAGCATGTGGTGGCAGACCGCTGATTTATTCTATCTTCAGAAGTATTGTGGATAAAGGAGATAAGGTTATATACCCTGTTCCCAGCTGGAACAATAACCACTACACTCACTTCACAGAGGGAGTGCATGTGCAGATTAAAACCTCACCTGAGAATAATTTTTTACCCACTGCATCACAGATTGCTCCGTATTTGAAAGACGCCACTCTATTGGCATTGTGTTCTCCATTAAACCCTACCGGCACATCGTTTTCCAAGAAAGAGCTTGAAGCCATTTGTGATCTGGTGATCGCCGAAAATGAAAGTCGAGCGGATGGCGCCAAAAAATTATACCTTTTATATGATCAGATATACTGGACATTGACATTTGGTGAAGCGCAACATTATAATCCAGTTTCATTAAGGCCAAAAATGAAGCATTACACCGTTTTTGTAGATGGGATCAGTAAAGCTTTTGCCGCTACCGGGGTAAGAGTGGGCTGGTCAATGGGGCCTCAGGAACTTATTTCAAAAATGAAAGGCATCAACAGCCATATCGGCTCTTGGGCACCTATGGCCGAACAAAAAGCTACCGCCCGTTTTCTGAGCAATGAAAAAGAAGTAGACGATTATTTGAAGTTTTTTAAAAGCGAAGTGGAATACAGACTAACTCACCTTTATAAAGGTTTCGATCAATTGAAAAATGAAGGCTTACCGGTAAATGCCATTGAGCCAAAAGCGGCAATATATCTTTCTGTTCAGATTGATTTAAAAGGAAAAAAAACGAAGTCCGGCAAACAACTCTCTTCGCAGGAAGAAGTCACGGATTACATTTTAAGTGAAGCAAAGTTGGCCCTCGTTCCATTCGGATCATTTGGCTATGATAAGGAAAGCAACTGGTACAGATTAAGCGTGGGATGTTGTAAAAAAGAAGATATTGAGAATGTTATCAATAACTTGAGAAATGCATTGCAGCTGTTATCCTGATTAGTTTTTATTATTTAAAAATAAAAAGGGCTGTTCTTTTTTTCTTCGAAGGTATTTTTTTATTTCTATTTTATTGTTGTGTATTTTATATCTGTTTAAATCAATGATTTCGTGTGCCGAAGCAAAACTATCGGGTCTTTCAACATTGAAAAGCAATTCATGCAACCACTCCAATTCCTGCTCAAGGGATTGAGGTGACATGATGTTCTCCTTGAATAAAACGAGTAGGTCACGATTTGATTTGTTCATAACAACTTTTATTTAATAGGCTCCCTTTTGATTGGGGCATCCGCAAAAAGTTTTACTCCCGGAGCTGCATCCGGTAAATACAACAACCAAAACAATAAACGCTAACAATACCAATTTTGTTGAATGTCTCATACGCAACAATATACAAAATAAACTAAATTCACCGAATAATATTACGCATTTTTAACAAATCTTAATCATATTAACACTGTATCCACATTGAAATCCATTTTGGTTGTTCCGTTAGATTGGGGCCTTGGTCATGCAACGAGGTGTATTCCCATTATACGGCAACTTCTAGAACAAAACAATATGGTTTTTGTTGGGGCGGAAGGAAAAATTGCTGCTCTGATATCACAGGAGTTTCCGGAAATCACCCTCTTACCTCTTCGGGGATACCGGGTTCGTTACACAAATCGGGCTGCTTTTTTTTCGATGAATCTGCTGATGCAGATGCCTAAAATTTTGCGAGCCATTCGTTATGAAAAGAAATGGCTCGACGAAATAATACATAAATACAAAATTGACGCTGTCATCAGTGATAACAGATATGGCCTGTACACAGACAAAATCCCAAGCGTATTCATTACCCACCAATTGCATATCCAATCCGGCTGGAGCCTCACAGACCGACTCCTACAAAAAATCAACTATCGTTATATCAACAGATTCAAAAGCTGTTGGATTCCGGATCATGAAGGAGAGTGCAATCTTGCCGGAAAATTATCTCACCCAAAAAAATTGCCTGAAATTCCTGTAAGATACATTGGTCATTTATCGCGATTTTCAAAAAGAAATATGAATGCCTTGTTTAAGGTCGCTATCATTCTGTCCGGACCGGAACCACAACGAACCATTTTTGAAGAAAAGATATTGAATCAAATGATGGATTTTAAAGAGCCCGCTATTTTGCTAAGAGGACTGCCCGACAACAATGAAGCTGTTGAGCATTACCATAGCAAGTTATTGGTTCACAATCATCTTAGTTCGGATCAATTGAACACCATCATAAATCAATCTGAATACATCATAGCAAGATCGGGATACTCAACCGTTATGGATCTGATGAGCTTGAAGAAAAAGGCTATACTTATTCCTACCCCCGGCCAAACTGAGCAGGAATATATTGCAGAATATCTTTCCAATAAACAGCTAGTCCTTTCCGTTAGTCAGGAAAAATTCAATTTAAATGAATTTATAAAAAAAGCGGATGCGTTCAGCTATTCAAACATTCAAACCGGAGACAATACTAAAAACATTGTGAATGAATGGCTTGACAACATCAAAACAAACGAATACACAATGCCATCCTCTTTTGAAATTCGATAGCTGCAAGCAGAAATGATTTTTTGATTAAATGCTTTGAATAGTATTTGCGTACAAAAATTTGCATCGCTCCGTAAAAATGATTGACATATTCACGGCTTTTTTTCTGAGTACTTTCTCCTTTATAGTGTACGATATAAGCTTCAGGATAAAAATAATTTTTGAATCCCGATTGAACAATCCTGCAACTCAGGTCTATATCTTCCCCGTACATAAAAAAATCTTCGTCAAATCCTTTTACTCTTTGTAAGGCTGCTCTGCTCAACATCATAAATGCCCCGGCGAGCACCTTTACAGTGTGGGTTTCATTTTCCGGAAGATGACCTAAATAATATCTTGCAAAAAAACGTGAACGAGGAAAAAGCCTTTGCAATCCGAACATCTTGAAGAAAGAAGCTGAAATACCCGGAAATCCTCTTTTGCTTTCATTAAGGAAAACGCCCTTCCCGTCAATCATCCTGACACCCAAGGCTCCACAATCGCTGTGTTGAGAAAAAAAGGAAAGGCATTTTTCAAGACAATCTTCCGGAACCATCGTATCGGGATTCAGAAATAATACATATTCTCCCTTTGCCTGATGCAAAACACTGTTATTGGCTTTACCAAAACCCATGTTGTAAGTATTCCAGCTAAATTGAACATCAGTGAATTTACCGTCAAAATATGTACGGCTCCCATCAGATGAATCATTGTCTACCACAAAGATCTCTGCCGAAATATTGCGACATGCCGATTGCAAAGAAATCAGACATTTTTCCAGCAGGAACTTCACATTATAGTTGACAATAATGACAGAGAGTTGCAATAGAACGCATTTGATTAGAACAGTAAAAATAAGAAATATGAAGAAACCGCTGTTGAAACAAGTTTTGTAAAAGAATGTCTATCTACTAAAATCAATATCTTTGCCACATGTATAAATCAACTTTGTTAAATGCGGTGCAGGCCGGCGCGGTGGAACTCCAAAAGTTTTTTAATGGCCAATTTAAAATCACCAAAAAAGAAGGCATCAACAATCTTGTAACAGAAGCTGATCATGCCGCCGAAAAGGCCATCATTGAAGTGATCCGTTTAAGCCATCCTGATCACTTTATACTAAGCGAGGAAACAGGAGAAATTATTTCCGAAAGTGAATTCAAATGGATTATAGACCCCATAGATGGAACAGTCAATTTTGCAAATGGAATTCCTATTTGTTGTGTCAGCATTGGCGTTGAAAAGGCAGGGGAAATGATACTTGGAGCCGTTTATAACCCTTTCATGAATGAATTGTTTTTTGCTCAAAAGGGAATGGGCGCCACACTAAACGGGAATCCTATTTCTGTAAGTGAAAAAGACAAAGTAATCAACAGCTGTCTGGTTACAGGGTTTCCGTACACTTATCTGGATAGCCCCAATGGTCCGATTCAGGTTTTTGAAAAGCTCATAAAAAAAGGCATTCCGGTAAGACGCTTGGGCAGTGCCGCTATTGATCTATGCTGGGTGGCTGCAGGAAGATTTGATGGATTTTATGAACACAAATTACAAGCATGGGATAGTGCGGCAGGTTTTTTGATGGTAGAAGAAGCCGGAGGAAAAATTACCGATTTTGAAGGAAACTATTATTCACCATATCAGCCACACATTATTGCCACCAACGGAAAAATACATGATGAGCTGGCCGACTATGTCAACGGAAGAAAATAATAAATCATAATGGAGCAGCGCACAGAAATTGCCTCAATGGGTGAATTTGGATTAATTGAACATCTCACCAAAAATATAGAAGTTAAAAATGCATCTACGCTTGTTGGAGTGGGAGATGATGGCGCTGTTATTGATCATTTTGGAAGACAGACTGTTTTGTCTACCGACCTTCTGATTGAAGGCATTCATTTTGATTTATCATATACTCCATTGAAGCATCTCGGATATAAATCAGTGGTGGTAAACCTTTCCGACTTATATGCAATGAATGCTACACCAACTCAGATATTACTGAGTATTGGTTTTAGCAATCGTTTCAGCGTTGAATCGCTTGATGAATTTTACGCCGGGGTTTATGCCGCATGTGAAACGTACAACGTAGATCTTATCGGTGGAGATACAAGCTCTTCTCAAAAAGGACTTATCATCAGTGTAACAGCCATAGGTGAAGTAGCTCCGAACAGCTTTGTCAAAAGAGGGGGAGCTCAAGTCAATGATTTGATATGTGTAAGCGGTGAATTGGGAGGAGCGTTTCTTGGATTGACACTGCTTGAAAGAGAAAAAAAGATTTTTGAAGAAACCGGAGCTCAGCCAGATTTAGAGGGACAAAAAACAATTGTTGGGAGACTGTTGAAACCCGAAGCCAGAAAAGACATTATTGAATATTTTACTGAGAGCAATATTGTTCCCACCAGCATGATTGATGTAAGCGACGGCTTAAGCAGTGATATATTGCATATCTGTAAACAAAGTGACAAAGGTTGTGTACTTTATGAAGATAAAATCCCCTTTAATGAAGAGGCCAAAGAATTTGCCTACAAACTAAAACTGGATCCTACTGCCTGTGCACTCAGCGGAGGGGAAGACTATGAATTGCTTTTTACCATAGCACAAGAAGACTATGAAAAAATTAAATCAAACCCATCTGTTTCAGTTATTGGCTACATTGCCGATGCCTCTGAAGGCAAGCATATTATTACAAGAGGAGGAAACAAACACGCACTCGTAGCACAAGGTTGGAATCACATAAAATAAATCAAGTGTTTTCCATTTTATTCGGTTTGAGAGAATAATCAATTGCGTCCGCATCTATCCTCTGGCTGCATTTTGGATACTGCTCAAAACAGAAGGATATATTTTTCTGTAAAGTTCATTGACCATTTCATCTTTTCTGGGAGCTACATATCTGGCATTGATCAGGTCCCAATCTCGCTGTTCAAGTGCCCTGCTGTCTCCCGAATAAGTTGCTGTTTCCTGAATGACACGATGCTCTTCCCGAAAAGATCTGTATGTAATGCTTGATCCCGTTTTCAGATCTCTGATATTCAATTCCATTTCAGCGGTTGCCAAATACGTCACCTTGTTGATATAAACCGTCGCATATACTTTGGTATATCTGGGTTTGCCGGTACTGTCTGTTCCGGTTTGAATTTGTTTGTTTACAGAACGTGATTGATTGGTGTTTGTAGGGGCAGGCATGTTTAGGTTTCTTAAACGCAGTGAAACATTCCAGTCCGAAATCACATTACCTCTTCTGATTTCCCAGTCGGCATAAAATTTCGCAGGAATATTGCGACTGCTATTGAGATCTCTCAGTAATTTTTGCTGAAAATATTCATTGCTGTAATTATTGCCATAGGTTCCCCATGCATTGTTGTTGAAAATCGCGTTGTCCTCAACAGGATAAACAACCACATTGACTGTTGCCCTTTGAAATGCTGCACTCATTTTTTCAGTACAATCTTTAAAATCAGTAATATATTTTGAAGCAGTGTTATAGGCTGCATAAGCGTTCAATGCACTTTCTCTTCCCCGTTTATTAAATAATATTTCAGCATATTGATAATAGCTTTCCGCAGCATCCTGTTTGGTTTTAAACAATTCAGATTCATAAGATTTAGGGGAAACCAGCTGATACGCTGCCGGACAATTTATAATGATGTCATAGGCATTTTGCAATGCTCTGTAATCCTCAATGATTTTATCCCATTTGCCAAAATCAGTTGTAGTTTGTAGAGCAACGATATTGTCATTCCGTTTTTGTTTGATGCTGTTATAAAGAACAGGCAGTGCTTCTTTTGCATTATCATCATCTGCATCTTTCTGCAGACGTTTTACAGCTTCCTTCAGGGCTTTGTCAGCATCTTTTCTTTCCAATAAATTTTTTGTGGTGCAGGAGGATGCGAAAGAGAGAGAAAAAAATAAACCGAATATGATTTTCTTTATCATAAACTGTAAAATACAGTTTTTTTATTAAAAAAGCCGACAGAGTGCTTGTGCACAAGTTTAATAATCGAATTGGATATTTCATGTTGAATTTATTGCCTTTTCAGTAGGATATGGATCGGTCATTTGGGTGAATTTCATAGAGGATACATTTATGGTCCGATAAACATCCCTTTACAGAACCTTTCCGCTAATCTTTCTAAAATAAAAATTAATATAATTTAGGTAGCAAAACCACACGTCCTCTTTTTCATTTACTTTTGCCCTCAAATTGCTTACATGAAAACGACTCCCTTTACTGCAAAACACATCGCTCTTGGGGCAAAGATGGCCGAGTTTGCCGGTTTTAATATGCCTATTTCTTATTCCGGTATCAATGAAGAACACGCTGCCGTCAGAAAAAATGCCGGCGTTTTTGATGTAAGCCATATGGGAGAATTTGTTTTAAAGGGACCCGACGCACTCGAATTGATTCAGCGGCTAACCAGCAATGACGCATCCAAGCTCACCAATGGTAAAGCCCAATACAGTTGCCTTCCAAATGAACATGGAGGGATAGTGGATGACTTATTGGTTTATTGTATTGAAGAAAACAAAGCCTATATGCTGGTGGTGAATGCTGGTAATATAGACAAAGACTGGAACTGGATAAGCAGCCATAATACCAAAGGTGTTGAAATGCACAACATCTCAGCGAAAACAGCTTTGCTGGCTATTCAAGGACCCAATGCCAATAAAATAGTTCAGTCACTAACGGAAATGGATATACTTAATTTAAAGTATTACACTTTCGTAAAAGGTAAATTTGCCGGAGTAGATAATGTACTTATCAGTGCTACAGGGTACACCGGTGCAGGAGGAGTTGAAATTTATTTTGAAGACAAGGAAAACGATGCCAATGTAATCTGGGATGCCATCTTTGAAGCTGGTAAATCTTTCGGTATTCAGCCGATAGGTTTGGGGGCAAGAGATACACTTCGTCTGGAGATGGGCTATTGTCTTTACGGAAACGATATCAACGACAACACCTCTCCCTTAGAAGCTGGACTGGGATGGATTACTAAATTCAATAAAGACTTTACATCAAGGTCTATTTTTGAAAAACAAAAAACAGATGGCCTGAAAAAAAAACTGGTCGGATTTGAAATGATGGAAAGAGGAATTGCCAGACACGACTACGAAATCAATGACAGCGAAGGACAAAATATTGGAATCGTTACTTCCGGCACACAATCACCTACATTAGGCAAGGCAATTGGAATGGGGTATATTGAAACCGCGTATACCCAACTGGGTACTGATATTTTTATCAAAATTCGTAACCATCCTGTGGCAGCAAGGGTGGTAAAAATTCCTTTCGAATAAAATATTAATTTATCACTGATTGATGGCCAACCCAAACAACAAACCCATTCTTTTTACTTCTCTGTCTCCTGCATTGTTGAATTTATATGACATCAATTCCTCTATTGTGGTCATCATAGATATTCTCCGGGCCACATCAACAATCGCTACCGCTCTCCACAATGGAGCTAAAGAAATCATTCCCGTCGATTCTGTTCCGGAGTGTATTCGTATCGGAAAACAAATGGGTGCCATTACTGCTGGCGAGCGGGATGGAAAAGTTGCCGAAGGATTGCAGCATGGCAATTCCCCGATGGAGTATCCCTCTTCTTTCATCAGTGGTAAAACACTTGTTCTTACCACTACCAACGGAACCAAACTATTGCACATGGCTCTGGAAAAGGGTGCCGATCAGATCATTACCGGCGCGTTTAGCAATTTGGATATCGTTTGTGATTATCTGCTGCATCAAAAAAAGAATGTTTTATTGGCATGTTCTGCATGGATAAACAGAATCAATTTAGAGGATACATTATTTGCGGGCGCTGTCATTCATAAAATCGGCAAACATTTCAATATCAACTGCGATGCCTCAAATATCGCATTATCCATTTATAAAGAGGCCGGTACAGATTTGTTTACATATATCAAAGAAAAGCCAGCCTCCCATTATCTCAGGCTTTCCTCTTTTGGAATGGAAAATGATATCAAATACTGCCTGTTACCCAACACGGCCCCCATTTTACCTTTTTATGAATCAGGTAGACTACTAAAAGGGTAGGATATTTCATACAAATTCCTTTACTTTTGCAAATTGCCCTTTTCAGAATGAAGGGACATTTATCTGTTTTTCACCTGCAATAAAGAAAGCTGCATTGGCACTACCACACATCATCAAATACATTTACAACAACGGCAGTGATGAAGTAATTCGTCGGGGTAAGAAAATTCATCAATCCGGTATGGTAGAGATGATAGATCATGATCAGCTCATGGGCAATATTGTTTTTAGGGTGAAGGATGATTCATACAGCATGTTTTATAAAGTGTTCATCCAAAAATATGCTGATGCCAAACAAATTTCTTTGCGGTGCACTTGTACATACAACATGGGTGATATTTGCCGGCATGAATCTGCTGCTCTTTTCAGACTTCAGGATCTGGCCGATAAAAATATGCTTGGCAATACAAGTATCGAGTACAACCAGTATCATACTGTAGCCAAAATGAAACACATTGATCTGAAAATGATTAAAATGCTTTCTTCTCCCAATATTTATGAAGATGAAGAAAATATTTTAAGAACCACAAAAGCCTCCATCTATAAAGTAGATGACGAACGTGTAGAAGCCCTGCTAAAATTAGATGATATTGAATATACCTTGGTGATTCAAAAAAATGACGAGAGAAATTTTGATACCTCCTGCACCTGTGCAGAAACCAAACATCCCCTGTGTGAACATAAAGTGTTACTTTTTCTTCAGTTACTGAATGCATACGGCTCCAATTACTTCGATTCTATAAGAAACTGGGATAAAGACAAAAATAAACTGCTGCATATATATGGGTACAGCCTTAATGACGATATTACCGGAAAGTTTGAATTTATTTATAAAGAAGGGAAGCCCTTCCTAAAAGTGCTTGACCCTTCAATTAAAAGAGTGGGTGTTTCAGTTTCAAAACCTACAGAATTCAAGCCGATTCTACCATTCAAACCAGTGCCCAAGGCAGAGGAGAAAATGGAGGAGGACAGCCCACAATACAAAAAACTTGGCCTCGTTTTCAATTTCAATTCGAAAAATTACCCCGGTCTGTCTATAGACGCAGTACAAGGAGATCAGAATGATGAGGGAAAAAAGTTTTTAGGAAAAGTGGAAACGCTGGATTTATCCAAGTATGTAAATACAGATTTATTCAGTGAAGAAGATAAAATACTTTTTCAACAAATCAGAAAATTACAATCCGCTGAAATCAATAAATACATCAACAGAAATTCACCTTTCAGCAGCATTTGGGAAAATATCATACAGAGTGATGATGAAGAGCTTCCTGAAGATACAAAAAAACTGATTGCAGAATACCTACATCCGAAGCTGAAAAAAATTTTTGAAGAACAACACACGAATTTTTTTATTTTTCTTCTCCCCAATAAAAAAAACTTTATCACATCCAATTTGCAGGAAATTGAATTGAGCGAGAGGCTAATTGTTCCCTTTTTCAAGATCACTGTTGTCAATGACCATTACGAACTAATATGTATGGTCAATATTTCCGGCAGAAATATTCCGGTTGATAAAAACGAATGCAAAAGCAGTCTGTTTTTTTTACACGACGACGTCTTGTATCTATGGAAAAATATAGAAGACATTTTGGAGGTCTCTCATTATATCAGAGATGGAAATATGCGGTTGAACAGACAGGCATGGGCTGAACAAATGAATAAAATGATCATGCCCCTCACCAGAAATTATCATGTAGAGTTTGATAAAACGCTAATTAAGGAAATAAAGGGTGGGATGCCGGATATAAAAATGCTTTTGATTGAAAAGGGGGAATATCTTTTATTTCAGCCGGTATTTTCATACAGAGGATTTGAGACAACGGCTGCCAATGGCAAAACCATCACTGTTCCCGAGGGAGATAAGATTCTTGTTGTTCAGAGAAACAACAATGCCGAACAGGACTTTTTATCAAAAATGGAGAACCTGCATTCCTCTTTTGTATACCAAAATGAATCAAACAGCTTTGTTTTAAAAGGAGCAGATGTGCTTCGGAATAACTGGTTTTTTCTTTTCATGGATGCGATGAAAGAAATGAAGATTCCTGTTTTTGGTTTTGAGGCACTTCGAAATTTCCGTTTCAATACAGCAAAACCGAGCACGTTGATACACGTCAGCAGTGGAATAGATTGGTTTGATGCAAAAGTTGAAATCCAATTCGGAGAGCAGCGTGTAGGCATTTCCGATATTAAAAAAGCACTTGCAGCCAAGCAATCTTTTGTACAGCTGGGAGACGGAACATTAGGAATTCTTCCGGATGAATGGCTGAAAAAGTATTCCTTGCTTTTTAAAGTTGGTGAAGGCAAGCAGGATAAGCTCCGCTTGTCCCGTTATCACATGAGTATCATCGATGAGCTCTATGAAAACCGAAATGAAAACGAATTAAGTTTTGCTCTAGATGAAAAATTTGAGCGGCTAAGAGAATTTAAAAACATTCCTGAAACGCCTGCTCCGGCCGACTTGGGAAGCGTGCTTCGTCCTTATCAACTTGCGGGATTTCAATGGTTAAATTATTTAAGTGAAGTAGGATGGGGTGGTATTCTGGCGGATGATATGGGTTTGGGTAAAACCGTTCAGGCACTCACCATGATGGAACAGTACAAGACTGCCAATGGTTCTCTGAAAGCAATTGTTATCTGCCCGACTACACTCATTTACAACTGGAAAAACGAGGTGAAAAAATTCACACCGGCACTCAGCTATCATATACATCATGGCAACCTTCGCAACAGAAATCCCGAAGAGCTGGAAAAATACAACATAATCATTACCACATATGGAACTTTAAGAAGTGATATCAATGTATTGCTGAAAATTTTATTTGACTATGTGATTCTAGATGAAAGTCAGGCTATAAAAAATCCTTCTTCGAAGGTAACCAAAGCTGCTTCTTTGCTGACTGCAAAAAACAGGATTTGCATGAGCGGTACTCCTTTGCAAAACGATACATTTGATTTATATGCTCAGATGAATTTTCTCAACCCGGGACTTTTGGGTAGCATGGAATATTTCAGAAATGAATTTGCTACACCCATTGATAAGTTCGGCGAACAAGAACAAAAAGAACATCTGCGTAAATTATTATATCCTTTTATCCTGAGACGCACAAAGGAACAAGTGGCTAAAGATCTTCCGGAGAAAACGGAAACTATCTTGTTTTGTGAAATGGAAGCCGATCAAAGAAGGATTTACGAGGCATACAGAAACAGTTATCGGGATAAGATACTTGGTACTATTGAAACACAGGGTGTCGACAAATCACAACTAACTATTTTACAAGGACTGATGAAGTTGAGACAGATATGCGATAGCCCGGCTATTTTAAATGAGGAAGATAAATATCCCAACTATTCTATCAAGTTGGAAGAGCTAACAAGAGAAATAGAAGAAAACATCGGTTCACATAAAGCATTGATATTCTCACAATTTCTAGGAATGCTTTCATTAATAAAAGAAAAGCTTACCGAAAATAATATTCCGTTTGAATATTTCGATGGAAGCACATCTGCAACAGACAGAGAGAAAGCCATTCAAAATTTCCAGAACAATGAATCTTGCAGGGTCTTTTTAATTTCCTTAAAAGCGGGGGGCGTAGGTTTGAATCTGACAGCGGCCGACTATGTATATATTGTAGATCCCTGGTGGAATCCTGCGGTGGAGCAACAGGCCATAGACCGTACGCACCGGATAGGGCAAACTAAAAATATTTTTGCATATCGTATGATCTGCATAGATACGATAGAAGATAAAATTCTTCAACTACAGGAAAAGAAAAAAATACTCGCCAAAGAATTGATATCCGATGAAAACGGATTCGTAAAATCGCTGACCAAAGCGGATGTAGAATATCTGTTCAGCTGATTCCACTTTTCTCCGTTGGTGATATTGACTTATCAAGACAAAATAAAAATTTTGATACGCTCCAACTCTCTTTTTTTAGAAAAGATAAAGAATACATCATACAGAGATACGATTCTTTTAGCCATTCTTTTGAAAATGGATGGCTTGGTTTTTTTTGTGTTCATAAAAAGGATTTAAGTAAAAATCAGAACATCCCTTTTTATTTTTGATTTAATAATAATTGCTAAACGTATAAATTATTCAAATAGATTTGATTTTTTGGGTTGAGGCAGCTTGTTTGTGTTTGAGCTTGTGATTTCTTTTTTATAATATCTGACCGGATACTTTTCGGTAGGACCAATGAATTTGGCGGCTATTTTTTTTAAAAAACTCACCGCAGAAGTGAATGTGCTGATATTTTTATTAAGGGGCATTTGATTTATTTAATACAAATAAACGCCCCTAATTTCAAAGTATTGTAAACAAAAATTGTTAAAGTCAATTAATTAACAAAACCGAAAGATCGCATTGATTGCAATGGCGTTTTTCATGAATTAAAAACGGCTTGTTATTTCAGAATTACAAACTATTAAATATTCCGAAATTGGGAGTGGCAGGAGTTTTCAGATTGCCAGGCGAATAAATTGATGAAAATATCGAAATCAAAAATCGGCAACTAATAAAAAAAGTAAAAAAAGAAAGCTGCAGCATCAATTCTTCTTACTCCATCAAAATAACCAACAGTGGATCTGGAGCTGTTCATAACTCTGCCATCTTCAATATAGCCAATAGTGGATCTAGAGCTGTTCATAACTCTGCCATCTTCAACATAACCAATAGTGGATCTGGAGCTGTTCATAACTCTGCCATCTTCAATATAGCCAATAGTGGATCTAGAGCTGTTCATAACTCTGCCATCTTCAACATAACCAATAGTGGATCTGGAGCTGTTCATAACCCTGCCATCTTCAATATATCCAATGG
>VERM01000255.1 GCA_018882645.1 Ferruginibacter sp. | reverse complement strand
CAAGTGCACCAACCACACCGGCTGCCATAATAGATATCACTTTTCCTTTGTCGAGATCATCCGATTTCAGCAGAACAATTTTTTTGGCAAAATGGGTTATGGTCCAAAAAAGGAATAGAATGGTGAAAGAGCTGGATAGGGCACTCATTGCATTGATTCCTAAAACTGCATTTTTGGCGCCAAATGGTATCATAAACAATCTGCCAATCAGAACGAAAAGGGGAGCTCCGGGCGGGTGAGGGTTTTGAACTTTGAATGCGGAAGAGGCAAATTCTCCACAGTCCCAAAGACTTCCGGAAGCTTCCATTGTCATCAGGTAAACTGTGGTAGCAATGGCAAATACAATCCAGCCGGTGATATTATTTATTTTTTTAAAATTCATAATAATTTTGGTTTTGAGTCGCAAATATAATCATGTTTAATCTATTATATTATCTCGTAGAATTGTATTCATTAGCTATTGGCAAAAGCATTGTAAATCCATATTAATGGGATGAGATTTTATTTGTAAAGTTTTTTTTAATTTATCATCCTGATTTAGAATTTTCTCCCTACCTTTGCCGTCCAAAATTTAGGAACAATGGCCAGAGTATGTCAGGTTACAGGAAAGAAGCCCATTACAGGCAACAAGGTTTCTCATTCCAACATCAAGACCAAGCGCAGGTTTTTACCCAATTTACAAACCAAGCGTTATTTCTTAGCGGAAGAGGATAAGTGGGTTACCATTAAGTTGTCTTCTGAGGCTATCAGAACCATCAATAAAAATGGATTATATTCAGTTGTGAAAGCATTACGAGCTGAAGGTCAAAAAATCTAGTCAGACTAAAATATAAAAAAATGGCAAAGAAAGGAAACAGAGTGCAGGTGATTCTGGAATGTACGGAGCACAAAACAAGTGGTCAGCCCGGTACGAGCAGATACATTTCAACAAAGAACAAAAAGAATACACCTGAGCGTTTGGAATTGAAAAAGTTCAATCCAATTCTCAAAAAAGTAACACTGCACAAAGAAATAAAATAATGACATAAACAGATGATATTCAATTGAATAAAAACTGTTACTTAAATAATTAAAATAAATCAGAAATGGCAAAAGCAGCTAAAACCGCGATAAAGACAAAAGATCAAAAGGCGGCAGCAGAAGCAAAGAACTGGACTAAGGTTATCAGAACTATTCGCAGTCCGAAAACAGGGGCTTATACATTCAAAGAGGCAATGGTGCATAAAGATAAAATCAAAGACCATCTGGGTCAATAGATTAATTGTCTGTTCAAATCATTTAAAGCCGTTCTCCAAAGAATGGCTTTGCTATTTTTATGATGGCTGAATTTTTGTATGTCTTTTTTGTTTTTGGATATTGTTAGTTTATAAACATTAAATACAAGAAATCGATGGGTTTTTTAGGTAAGCTTTTCGGAAGAAAACAACAGCAGGATTCAGTGGATCAGGGGTTGCAGAAAACCAGAGAAGGTTTTTTTGGTAAAATTACCAGGGCAATTGCGGGCAAGAGCACAATCGACGCCGCCGTATTGGATGAGGTAGAAAATGCTTTGGTAAGCGCGGATGTGGGGGTATCTACAACTGTGAAGATTATTGAGCAGCTAGAGACTAGGGTTCTAAAGGATAAATATTTGAATACAAGTGAGTTGAATGGATTAATTAAAAAAGAAATTCAATCTATTTTAGTCAATGCTCCTCAAGATTCCAGCTACATCGATTTTGAATTGCCTGCTGGAAATCGGCCTCATGTGATTTTGGTAGTTGGGGTCAATGGCGTTGGAAAGACCACTACGATAGGAAAACTTGCGCATAACTTTTCTCTGGCGGGCAAATCCGTTTTGTTGGGTGCGGCCGATACATTTAGGGCAGCTGCAGTAGATCAATTGACCATTTGGAGTGAGCGTACGGGCGTTCCGATTGTAAAAAAGGATATGGGTAGTGATCCTGCATCTGTGGCATTTGATACCGTTACCAGTGGGGTGGCCAGAAACGCTGATGTGATTTTAATTGATACTGCGGGTCGCCTTCATAATAAGGCTCATTTGATGGATGAGTTGTCTAAAATTAAAAGAGTCATACAAAAAGTCATTCCCAATGCACCTCACGAAGTACTTCTTGTTTTGGATGGGAGTACCGGTCAGAATGCCGTCGAGCAGGCCAGGCATTTTACCGCTGCAACTGAGGTAACGGCTTTGGCCATTACCAAATTGGACGGAACAGCTAAGGGCGGTGTTGTACTTGCCATCGCTGATCAGTTCAAAATCCCTGTAAAGTTTATAGGAGTTGGAGAAAAGGCAGAAGACCTGCTGGTCTTTGATAAAGATGTTTTTGTGAACGGATTGTTTGAAGCGAATGTCTGACCTTACAAAATGATTTGATGTGAGGATACATTAAGAAGCCCCCAGGAATGGGGGCTTCGTCTACCAAAACTAACTGTTTACGAGAAACTAATTATGACATCTCTTGTGTAAAACTACACAGCCTTATTCTCTGGCTGTGTTAACAGACAGCCAATAAAAATAATCTTAACAATATGTTTAATCAGGCAAGAGTCTTTATCAGCAGAATGGCTATGCCATAAAGCGCAGTGGTGATGAAAACCCCTTTCGCGGCTTTGTCTTTATCAAATTGAATGAAGATGGTAAATACAATGGCATTGGCAAGAAGCGAAACGGAAAGCATTCCTGAAAGCAGCGATCTGTATTGTTTGTCAAGAAAAAAATCATTAAAAAAAACGCTTATTTTCGTATCAGGTAGTTTGTATTGTTTGAAAATCAGCAAGCCTGCAAGTGGAGCTATAATTCCAAGTATGATTCCGGTTACCCAGCTGTCCAATTTAATTTTCATAATGACAATTCAATTTTTTTAGTGAAAATGTAATGATGTATGTAGCAGATTTTACTTAAATAATTTTATTCTTTCCATTTCTTTCTTTAGTATGTAATTTGTCAGGTCAAACTGGATAGGGACAACACTTACATAATTCCGTTGCAATGCCCATACATCCGTATCTTTTCCTTTGTCAAAATTTTTAAACTCACCGGTTAGCCAGTAATACTTTTTATTTTGAGGGTCTGTTCGTTCATCGAATTCTTCTTCGTATTTGGCATAGGCTTGTTTGCATATTTTAATTCCTTTTATTTCTTTCATGGGTACAGCGGGAATATTGACATTGAGCAGGAAG
>VERM01000254.1 GCA_018882645.1 Ferruginibacter sp. | reverse complement strand
TTTCAAGGGCCCTTCTTGCCAACATGGTAAAAGGAGTTACTGAAGGGTTTACCAAGCAACTGGAACTGGTAGGGGTAGGTTTCAAAGCCTCCAACCAGGGTAACATTCTAGATCTTTCATTAGGTTATTCTCACAATATTATTATCGAAATCCCTAAAGAACTGTCTGTAAAAACAACTGCTGAGAAAGGTGATAGCCCAAGAATTTTCCTGGAAGGAGCCGATAAGCAACTGCTTGGTCAGGTATGTGCTAAAATACGCAGCCTGCGTAAACCAGAACCATACAAAGGTAAAGGGGTGAAATTCGTTGGTGAGGTATTGAGAAGAAAAGCGGGTAAATCGGCTGGTAAATAATTAAATTAAAAACTTCCGGCAGTATCGGATAAAATTAATCATAAAATGAACAACAAAACAAGCGCAAGGCAAAAAATCAGATATCGCATCCGCAAAAAAATCAGCGGTACAGCATCTTCTCCAAGATTGTCTGTATTCAGAAGCAATACGGATATTTATGCACAATTGATAGATGACGAAAACGCCATCACTCTGGCATCCGCATCTTCTAAATCTAAAGATATCTCCGCACAAAAAGCTCCCAAAATTCAAAAGAGCAAACTGGTAGGAGAGGCTATTGCCAGAAAAGCAGTTGAGCTGGGTATAAAAAAGGTAGTGTTCGACCGTAGCGGATATGTTTATCACGGACGAGTGAAAGCTGTTGCTGAAGGAGCCAGAGAAGGCGGTTTGAATTTTTAATATTTATTACATCAAACAACAAACAAAATAAATGTCAAAAGTAATTGTAAATAAGATGAAGGCCGGCGATCTTGAATTAAAGGAAAAAGTAGTTGCCATCAATCGTGTGGTCAAAACTACCAAAGGAGGTCGCGCATTCAGTTTCTCTGCCCTGGTTGTTGTGGGAAATGAATCCGGAGTGGTTGGTCACGGACTAGGGAAAGCCAAAGAAGTACAGGAAGCCATCACCAAAGGCATTGAAGATGCAAAGAAAAATCTCATCAAAGTGCCCGTTATGCATGGTACCATCCCTCACGATCAGTTGAGTAAAGAAGGTGCTGCAAAAGTATTGATCAAGCCTGCCGCTCATGGTACCGGTGTTATCGCCGGAGGCAGTATGCGTGCTGTGTTGGAATCTGCGGGCATCACCGACGTATTGGCCAAAAACCTTGGCTCAGCAAATCCTCACAATGTGGTGAAAGCAACCATAAAAGCTTTGGCCAGCCTGCGTGAACCCATTTCTGTTTCAAAAAACAGAAGCATATCTCTGAAAAAAGTTTTCAATGGTTAATTCCATAATCTCATTGAACACAAAACACAATAAAAATGAAATGCCCAAAAGAGTCAGTTCAAATCAAACGATGATGATTTTTATGGACATTACATGTGGCAAAAATTAAATGCTAAATAAACACATGAAAAAGATTAAAGTAACTCAGATAAAAAGCACCATCGATAGATCTGAGCGTCAAAAAAGAACAATGATTGCGCTGGGATTAAAAAAACTCAATGCATCTGTTGAGGTGGAAGCTACTCCTCAAATCTTGGGAATGGTAACGAAAGTCAACCATCTGATTAAAGTAGAAGAAATCGGCTAATTATATTTTTTGCATGGACATCCCATCAACAAATTATCTTTTTGCTGAATTATAACACAACAAAGCGAGGGGCGATTCCCCGTAAGTATAAAATCAAATCAAATGAAACTACACAATCTTCAACCTGCACAAGGTTCTACTCACAAGGAAAAACGTATCGGTCGCGGTGAAGCCAGCGGTAAAGGCGGTACATCCACAAAAGGTAACAAAGGTGGTCAAAGCCGTGCCGGTTACAAAAGTAAAAAAGCTCATGAAGGCGGACAGATGCCTTTGCAGCGTCGCATTCCCAAACGTGGTTTTACCAACATCCACCGTATTGAATACAAAGTTATCAATATCGGACAGGTTGATCATTTTGCTGAAAAATATGGGATCACTGAATTTAGTTTACAAAATCTCTACATCAATGGATTGATTGGTCAGACAGACAGTGTGAAACTCTTGGGTAATGGTGAGTTAAAAGGAAAATATACTTTCAAAGTCAATGCAGCCAGTGCAAAAGCAAAGGCTGCTGTTGAGGCTGCAGGCGGTACGGTTGAAATAGTTAAATAATTTCCCGATATTTGTGCCGCATTCGAAATGTCTGACTTACAACTTAGCAAAAAAAATTATCTAATTCAGTGAAGAAATTCATTAAGACATTAAAAAATATCTGGAGCATCCAGGAGCTTCGCAAAAAAATACTTTTCACAGTATTTTTACTGTTCATCTACCGCATGGGCTCTTTCATCGTACTTCCTGGTATAGACCCCAATAAATTATCTGCTTTAAGTGAAAATTCCAGTAAAGGTATTCTGGGTTTGCTTGATGCTTTTGCCGGTGGAGCTTTTTCCAAAGCATCTATTTTCGCTTTGGGTATCATGCCCTACATCTCAGCCTCAATCTTCATGCAATTGGTTACTATACTGGTGCCTCAGATGGCTAAAATTCAAAAAGAAGGAGAGAGCGGCAGAAAGAAGATTAATCAATGGACAAGATATCTTACCATCATTGTTACCGCTTTTCAGGCGGCAGCATATATCGGGTATTTAAAAAGCCCGGGTAATGTGGAAGCTTTGATTCCTGCTTACGGGAGTTTCTTCTGGGTTTCCACCGTAGTCATACTCACTGTGGGTACTTTGTTTGTGATGTGGCTTGGTGAGAAAATAACCGACAAAGGTTTGGGTAATGGTACTTCTCTGATTATCATGGTGGGTATACTTGCCAGATTTCCTCAGGCATTCGTACAGGAATGGACAAGTCGTTTCACAAGAGGTGCTGGAGGTCTGTTACTGGTGCTGGTTGAAATTTTATTTCTTGTACTTATCATTATGGGGCTTATCATGCTCGTTCAGGGAACCAGAAAAGTACAAGTCAGTTATGCCAAACAAATTCTCGGAAACAAACAATTGGGTGGTGCCAGAAACTTTCTTCCCTTAAAAGTGAATGCTGCCGGTGTAATGCCCATTATTTTTGCTCAGGCCATACTTTTCTTGCCTACTATATTTACAGGATTCAAAGGAGAAGGATGGGCAAGATATTTTACCGATCATACTAACATAGTTTACATGATCGTGTATTCTGTTTGTGTGATTGCATTTACATTTCTATAT
>VERM01000253.1 GCA_018882645.1 Ferruginibacter sp. | reverse complement strand
TCCTTCTACAATAGCTGTCTTACCTACACCCGGCTCACCAATCAGAATAGGGTTGTTTTTTTTTCTTCTGGACAATATCTGAGAAACCCTTTCAATTTCATTTTCTCTGCCTACAATCGGATCTAATGAGCCATTTTCAGCAAGCCTGGTAATGTCTCTTCCGAAATTATCCAGAACAGGTGTTTTGCTTTTTGACTGTCCTGCCGCAGATTTTGAGGATTTCGATTGCTGACCAAATTGTTTTTTCTCCTCATCAAAATCATCATCTCCTTCATTAAACTCAGACTGTGGAGGCGTGATGGTCAGAATTCCAAGCTCGGTTTTGAAAGCATCATATGTGACGTTGAACTGATTCAGTATCTGTGTAGCTATGTTTTCTTTATTCTTCAAAATAGACAACATGAGATGCTCAGTTTCTACTTGCTCGCTCTTGTAAAATTTAGCTTCCAGAACGGTTATTCTGATTACCTTTTCGGCTTGCTTGGTGAGTGGAAGCGAATTGATGTTGGCAGGATTTTTTCCTGTCTTATCTTTTACAGCCATTTCTACCTCTTTTCTCAATTCATACAAATCAATACTGAGCGACTTGAGAACCTTCACGGCGGTATTATCCCCTTCTCTGATTAAACCCAGCAAGAGATGTTCGATGCCAATGAATTCATTACAAAGCCGAAGTGCTTCTTCACGACTGTAGGAAATGATTTCTTTAACCTGAGCTGAAAAATGATTATCCATTCTAGTTATGTTTTACGTTTACAATAATAACGATTTTTTGAATCGTTTGGTGTGCACAGGAATCGATTTAACTTTAAGTTACGGAATTTGTAAATGACCAATCAAAACAACCTCCCCCACAAAGATATTTACAATCCCTCGATATCAATATTCATAAATTTTGGTCATTTTTTTTAAAAAGATTTTCCCGATATTAACATTCCATCAAATTTTAACTTATTTTAGATAAATAAAATCGATTGATACTTAATGGATGTCAAAATAGATACCAAAGAAAAATTCACTGTATTTACACCCGGAGAAATGGAAATTTCTGTTATTATGGCAGAAAAGCTGGTTGATTCCCTGAATGCAAATCAAGGAAAAGATGTTCCTCATCTCATTTTGAATATGAGAAACGTTTCCAAGATAGACCAGGGTGCGGCTCATCAACTGGCGTCAACACAATCAAATTTTTATGAAAAGGGGCTATCTTTTGTCATCTGTGAAATGACAGAAGAAGTGGCTAAGGTTTTTGAATCGGAGGATTTACTTGATCTGATGAATACGACACCGACAGAAAGTGAAGCTTGGGATATTGTTCAGATGGAAGAGATTGAAAGAGAATTACTGAACAATTTGGATGAAACCTAAGAGGGCGCATTTTAAAAATATTAAATTTACATTATTTAAATTTTTATCGATTGCTTGCTTTAACCATTCTTGGCAGCAACTCTGCCATTCCTGCATTTGGAAGAAATCCTACGGCTCAGCTGCTGCAAACAGAAGAGTGCAGTTTTTTAATCGACTGTGGCGAAGGTACTCAAACGCAGCTTGCCAGATATAAGTTGAGAAACAGCAAGCTTTCGTATATTTTCATTTCACACCTGCATGGAGATCATTATTTCGGATTGATTGGCTTGCTTACCAGCATGAGCTTGCTCAACAGAACCCAAGAGCTGCATGTATATGGGCCGGAGCCACTCGGCAAAATTATTGATATACAACTTGAAGCAGGAGAAGTGTCATTAAATTATCCACTTCACTTTCACCCGCTGAAACAAGAAGGTATTATTTGTCAGACCGGCAAAATGGAAATTCAATGTTTTAAAATGCAACACAGAATTGAGTGCTGGGGTTTTCTCTTTAGGGAAATAAAAAATCCGAGAAGTGTAGATACCGTAAAAGCAAAATCATATGAAATCCCTTTAGCTTTTTATGAACAATTAAAAAAAGGTGAAAATTACATTCATAAAGACGGAAGGATCATTCAAAATGCTGAGGTAACCACAGCCGCCCCAAAAGCCAGATCATACGCTTATTGCGCTGATACATTATATGATGAAAATATTGCCAACAAAATAAAAGGAGCCGACTTGATTTATCATGAATCAACTTATCTCAAAGAGGAACAAGAGAAGGCTTTTCAAAGATACCACAGCACTACTATTCAGGCTGCAAATATTGCCAAGATTGCCGAAACCAAGCAACTGATTATAGGACATTTCTCATCCAAATACGAAAAACTGGAAGCGTTTCTTGCGGAAGCAAAAGAGGTTTTTGAAAACACTGCACTTGCCGTGGAAGGCAGCTGCTATAAAATTTGAAAAAGTTAGTTATAGACAATCAAACTCATTTTGCCCCCTTCACATATTCACTGATCTTTTTGTAAATGCTCTCGCTTAAGGGCACGAGTGGCAACCTTAGCTCATTGTCAATCAAACCCAGTTCGTAAAGAAATGCTTTGACTCCTGCCGGGTTGTTCTCTTCAAACATGTATTGATAAGCCGGAATGAGCGCGTCATTTATTTTTCTGGCGGCAATAAAATCCTGTTTGAGTGCAAGCTGAACCATTGAAGAAAATTCTTTTGGATAAGCATTGGCTGCCACACTGATCACACCATCCATGCCACAGGCAATCTGTGGTAATGCTAGGGCGTCATCTCCGCTTAACACTAAAAAATCTTTTGGACGCCCACGAAGTATATCCATGCACTGCTGCATATCTCCCCCGGCTTCTTTTATTCCAATGATATTGGGGCAATCATTGGCGAGTTTTAATATGGTTTCAGTAGACATATTTCTACCCGTTCTTGAAGGCACATTATAAAGCAAGACCGGCTTGGGGGAGTGGTCGGCAATGGTTTTATAATGAAGATAAATACCTTGCTGTGAGGGCTTGCTGTAATATGGCGCAACACTCAAAACGGCAGCGGCTTGTTCCAATGGATAAACCTGCAATTCATGTATTAACGCAGCTGTATCATTACCTCCCAATCCGACAACGATTGGAATTCTACCATTCACTTGTTTGAAAGTGTGTTGAATAATGTTTATTTTTTCCTCTTTGGTTAAAACAGGCGTCTCTCCGGTAGTGCCTAATGTAACAATATATTGCACACCATTGCCAATAATGAATTCGATTAAAGAAGACAATTTATAAAAATCAACCTCCCTATTTTTATTGAAAGGAGTCACAATCGCCACTCCGGTACCATAC
>VERM01000252.1 GCA_018882645.1 Ferruginibacter sp. | reverse complement strand
CAATATGAGTGACTTGATGTTTGTTTCGACTGATCAGTCTGCCTAAAATGGTAGCGACATTTCCTGAACCCACGATGGCAACCTTCATAATAGTTAACTTTGTTGAAATTTAGTATCTCGGTAAAAATACAAAATGAATTTACAAAAAAACATTGCTTTCTTTTATGTTCGGATGAAATTAAACCTGCTGTATCGGTTTAGTCCTTCAAAGGCCGGAGCTTATGCGTTCAAATTATTTACCACTCCCATTTCATTTCCCTCAAAAAACAGCGAGATATTTAAAAAAGGAGAACCTTTTCAGTTCGTTCTGAAGGGAAATAAAATAAAAGGTGCTGTTTTCAACAAAGGGCAAGCCAATAAAGCACTGATTCTCCATGGATTTTCATCTTCCAAAGAAAAATTTGACTATTATATTGAGCCGTTAATGAAAAAAAATTACGAAATATGGGCGTTTGATGCGCCTGCTCACGGTGAAAGCGATGGGAAAACGGTAAATGCTGTCGAATACAGCGAAATGATCAAGTATTTACATACAACCATTGGCCCAATGAACGCTTTTATTGCTCATTCGTTTGGCGGATTGGCATTGAGTCTGGCACTTGAAGACACTGCTCATAATCATGATGTGAAAGTTGTTCTAATTGCCCCGGCCACTGAAACCACCAGTGCCATAGACGCTGCTTTTCAGATGACAGGTGTTAAAAATCCAAGAATAAGAGAAGCGATTGAAAAAAAAATTTTTGAAATCAGCGGGAAGAAGGCTGAATGGTATTCTGTCAGGAGAGCGATGCGACAGATTAAGGCCAATGTACTGTGGGTTCATGATTATGATGATTTCACGACTCCGGTAAAAGATGCATTGAGAGTGAAAGAAGAAGGTCATAGCCATGTTCAGTTTCATCTCACAAGTGGCCTTGGTCACAGTAAAATATATAAAGATCATGCGGTGATACAACGCATTTCAGAATTTCTCTGATACCTGTCATTTATCTGCTCAATTCAATACAAAAATTTTGATTTTTCAATTTTAAACTAATATTGCAGTCCGATTTCCGTTTTTTTCTCTTGAAGACATGAGATAAAAACATTATCTAAACTGTTTGATCCTTTTGATATTTGATTCAATCGGAGTGAAATTGGGAATGAATAAAACCAGTGTAATCATAAAAATACCACATGGCTAAAAATTTATTGATTGTTGAGTCTCCTGCCAAGGCAAAGACCATTGAAGCAATCCTTGGAAAAGACTTTGAGGTTAAAAGTTGTTATGGCCATATCCGTGATCTGGAGAAAAATGACATGGGCATTGACATTGACAATCATTTCAGTCCCAAATACATTGTGCCTGCAGAAAAAGAGAAGGTGGTCAAAGAATTGAAAGCGCTTGCAAAAAAGGCACAAGAGGTTTGGCTGGCATCGGATGAGGATCGTGAAGGAGAAAGCATCAGCTGGCATCTTGCTGAAGTGCTGAATTTGGATCCTTTGACTACCAAAAGAATCGTTTTTCATGAAATCACAAAGCCTGCCATACAAAAAGCGGTACAATCACCGCGAACCATTAATATGAATTTGGTCAATGCCCAACAAGCCCGGAGGGTATTGGACAGAATTGTAGGATTTGAACTAAGTCCGGTACTTTGGAGGAAGATTGGCCAAAAAGGCGGACTGAGTGCAGGGCGCGTGCAGAGTGTTGCAGTAAAACTTATTGTTGAAAAAGAAAGAGAGATTAATCAGTTCAAACCCACAGGCAGTTTTAAGATTGAAGCTTCATTGGCAGCGACTGATTTAAACAACAAATCGGTCAACTTCAAAGCTGAAGGATCAAAGTTTAATCAGTCTGATGATGCGGAAGCCTTCTTACAGTCATGCATAGGTGCAAATTACACCGTTAAGGATATTCAGGTCCGACCGGGAAAACGTACTCCTGCACCCCCATTTACGACTTCTACACTCCAACAAGAAGCTGCAAGAAAACTAGGATATGGAGTGAGCAAAACCATGCTGATTGCTCAAAAACTATATGAGAGCGGAAAGATTACTTATATGCGTACGGACAGTGTCAATTTGAGTGATACGGCATTGCAAAGCATACAGGCTGAAATTACCGGGAATTACGGAGACAAATATCATCAGCCCCGTCGATACAAAAACAAAAACGAAAGTGCACAGGAAGCACACGAGGCCATCCGTCCTACGTATATGGAAAACCATTCGGTAAGCGACCCCGAGCTCAACAGACTATATGAGCTGATTTGGAAAAGAACCATCGCCTCTCAGATGAGCGATGCTGAACTGGAAAAAACGACAGCCAAAATAGCCATCAGCACCAATCAGCAGGAACTTACGGCCACAGGCGAAGTATTGAAATTCGACGGGTTTTTAAAAGTATATCTAGAGGGTACTGATGACGAGGAGAGCGACAATGAAGGTGAAAGCAGACTACCCAATCTGTCTGTCGGACAGCAATTGACATTCAATCAAATGACTGCAACCGAAAAATTCACAAAACATTCGGCTAGATATACTGAAGCCTCTCTCGTAAAAAAACTTGAAGAACTCGGTATAGGCAGACCCAGTACATATGCTCCTACTATTTCTACCATTATCAAAAGAACTTATGTGGAGAAGAAAGATAAAGATCCTGTAAAGAGAGATTATAGAATCTTATTGCTTCAAAATGATACTATACGTAAAACTGTGGAGCAGGAAAATACCGGAGCTGAAAAATCAAAACTTTTTCCAACGGATCTTGGACTCGTGGTAACTGATTTTCTCAATCAGCATTTTGAGAATGTGATGGATTATTCATTTACTGCCAACATCGAAAAAGAATTTGATGAGATTGCAGTGGGCAAGATTAAATGGAATAACATGGTATCTGCTTTCTACAAACCTTTTCATAGCGGCGTAGCCCATACACTTGAAACAGCTGAAAGAGCAGTTGGTGAAAGAACGCTTGGTGTAGCTGAGGATGGAAAAGTAGTTATAGCAAGAATGGGAAGGTATGGTCCAATGGTGCAAATAGGCTCTCAGGGTGATGAAGATAAACCCAGATATGCCAAACTCAAAGTCAATCAAAGCATTGAGACCATCAGTTTTGAGGAAGCCATGGATTTATTCAAACTCCCGCTACAGCTGGGTGAACACGATGGACTTGAAGTGCTGGTGAACATCGGACGTTTTGGGCCGTATGTCAAATGGGGCGAGCAATATATTTC
>VERM01000251.1 GCA_018882645.1 Ferruginibacter sp. | reverse complement strand
CAATTAGATGGTAATGAAGAGATAGAAATTGTTTTGATGCCTTTGGAAGAGGTAAGGCTTCTTTTAATGGACAGTAAAATAAAGCAAAGTATGCATGCACTGTGTCTTTTTTACGGGTTTAATCAACTTGATCAAAGTTGCTAGAATCAACTTCACCAATCAAAAAGAAACTTCCACAGACTATTATAAGATCTGTATCCTTTGCAATTGATTTGGCGGCAATAATTGCATCATTTACATCATCATAACTTTCTCCTATTATTTTTTTTTCGGCAGCTCTCTTTTTAAGTTCGTCATGAGCCAATGCTCTGGGAATGTGAGCATTGGTAAAATAATAGGAGGCATGCTTGGGGAGCATATCCAGTATCCCGCTAATATCTTTATCATTTACAAAGCCCAGTATGAAGTGAAGAAGAGCTTCTGAGTGAAAATGTTTTATTTGATTCAGAACTTCCTGAATGCCATCCTTATTATGTGCCACATCATATACAATCAAAGGATTTTTTGAAACGATTTCCCAGCGGCCTTTTAAGCCGGTAATTTTTTTCACTTGTTGCAAGGCGGATTGTACATGGTTGTTTTCTATGCTGAAACCAATTTTATCGAGTACTTTAATGGCAGTTAACACCGTGCATAAGTTTTTCGACTGGTAAAGTCCGGATAGATCCAGTTGGTAGATCATGTTTTTCCCCGAATCATTCTCTATTATGTTGCAATGAAGTTGGTGGTTAATCATTCGCGCATCGGTACATGTATAGATTTCTTCAGAAAAATAAATAGGAGCCGATTCATTATGAGCCTTTCTTAAAAAAACTGATTGGGTTTCATTGTTTGTTGCGCCGATGACTACAGGAATATTTGATTTGATGATGCCTGCTTTTTCAAATGCAATTTGTGATAGGGTATCACCCAAAATATTCATATGGTCATATCCGATATTGGTTATGATGGAAAGGATGGGCCAAATAATATTGGTACTATCTAGCCTGCCACCAAGTCCGGTTTCTATTATTGCGATATCAATTTTTTCTTTTGCAAAAAAATCAAAAGCCATAGCAACTGTCAGCTCAAAGAAAGAAGGTTGAATGTCTTTGCACAGTAGCTTGGTTTTTTCAGTAAATTCAACAACAAAATTTTGATCAATCATTTTACCATTGATCCGTATTCTCTCTCCGAATGCTTTTACATGAGGTGAGGTGTACAATCCGGTTTTTAATCCTGATTGTTGTAGAATTGCTGCAAGCATATGGCTACAGCTGCCTTTCCCATTGGTGCCTGCAATGTGTATGGATTTAAATGATTTCTGAGGGTTTCCCAAAGAGCTGCACAATGCAATGATATTTTTCAGGTCTGCTTTATATGCGGCTTGTCCGATTTTGGAGTACATCGGAAGCTGGGTGTATAAATATTGGATGGCCTGCTCGTATGTCAATTTAAAAATTAGAATTAAAAAACAATTTCATCATTCTCATCTGTTTGTTTCAAGAAGTGGAAATGGTATTTAAAATACGTAAAGATAATCAACTTGAAAAAGTACTAAAAGATTGAATTGGAAAGTAGAGGCGAGGGTTCTTCTCTAGTATTTGAATTCAAATTTCATGGTTATGAACGAGTCTTCTGTTGATTTGTCAAACTGAATATGAGATAGGTAGTTGACTATAGCTTGTTTGTAAGCGGGGTTTCTATCAGTAGATTTGTATTCATTATCAAAATCACTGAATATTCCCACTCCTGAAGCAGATACTTTTACCTTGGCATAAATAGTGGCTTTTTTCAGTTCACCGGTGAAAGAATATGTTTTTATGATTTTTCTGTTTCCTTTTAAGATAGTAGGAGATCCGCCACCTGCATTTCCGGCTTCATCACCATTAAAAGAATCGCCGCCGTTTCCATTTGTTGGAGTATTCCCGTTTGAATTGCCTCCTGTATATTTGTAGCCATTGTCCTGCCCTTCATCATTACCGATCTTACCTCCACCAATTCCATTCATTGTAATTTTTGGTTTCTGTTCAGTATTATTTTTTAAAGGGGATGTGATGTTTGTTTTTATGTTTTTTTGAACATAAGCAGCGGATGCATCGGCACTATTGTCTGTGTTAATGTTGTTTCCGGAAGTTTGATTTGAACTGGCTCCCTCGGCGTTAGATGAGTTATTTGCTATATTATTTTCATCAGCGATAGGTATCCCTGCTTTTGATTTTTGTTCTCCTTCTGGCAATTCCTCGCTAGTTCCGAGGTTGATTTCAATGATGTCTTGAACGACGGGAGCAGATGCGGTTTTTGTATTCCACTTTATCAACCAGAAAAGAAGCAGAAGCAATGAGCAAATGATTACTGTATAAATTATTGCTTTTTTGTTGGCTTCGGATTCGTAGGATGCATAGATCATACGCATAGTTTTTTCTTAAAGTTAATCATAAATCAATAAATGAGTAATCTTTGGTTAATGATAAACGTTATTTAACTAAAAATTTAACAATGGGGAAGTGTCTGATTTACAGGTTTTTTCTCTCGCCAAACAATAAGCTGCCGATTCGAATCATATTGCTTCCCATTTTCAGTGCAAGAAGGTAGTCACCGCTCATGCCCATACTCAGATGAGCAGGTTTGAAGTTTGAAGTTTGAAGTTGTTGATATTTGTTGAAGAGAGATCTAAGCCATTGGAATTCGTTTTTGATTTGTTCAGTGTCCTTCGATAGGCTGGCCATACCCATGAATCCACAAACCTTAACGTATTCCAATTGATGAGATGAATGTTGTGAAAAATATTTCTCAATAATTATTTCCAATTCAGTTTCGTTGAGCCCGAATTTGGTTTCCTCCTTTGCAATATGGATTTGCAAAAGACAATTGATAGTTTTATTTAGCTTCTTTCCTTGTTTATTTATTTCGAGCAATACTTTCTCACTGTCAACTCCATGGATGAGATAAACAAAGGGAGCGATATATTTTACTTTATTGGTCTGAAGGTGACCGATAAAATGCCAGCGAATATCTTTGGGAAGTGATGTGTGCTTCTCGCACAGTTCCTGTACATAGTTTTCTCCAAAATCCCTCAGGCCAGATTCGTATGCCAGGAGTATATCCTCGACTGGCTTGGTTTTAGAAACCGCCACCAAGGTAACAGAGTGTAGGTCAATGTTTTCTTTTAGCGCCTCATAACTTTCTTTCAGAAATCCCATAATCTAAAAGTAGCAAAAAAAAATGCTGATCATTGATC
>VERM01000250.1 GCA_018882645.1 Ferruginibacter sp. | reverse complement strand
GTAAGTACCAACGGAAGTCCCTTTTACAGTAACTGAAACAGCAGAGGCATTTTCAGATGTCACGCTGTTTTTTACATTACCGCCGATGGTTACATTTTGAGCAAACGCAAACTGAACAAACAGATTTGCCATGAACAAAGCGACCAAATAGCTTGTAATTTTTCTCATGAGCAGTTGTTTTGGTTTAAAATAAAATGGGAAAATAACGATTGTTGTTATTTTTCCGAAATTTTATTGTAAACAAATGTTGAAATCTTCATATCTGAAGGGGCGAATTTTTTAAACAATCAAACTTAATTTGCAACATGTCGCATTTTAAATTTGAAAACCAAATCTCTTTTTACAGGGGTAAAGTGAGAGATGTATATACCATTTCTGATGAATGGCTGGTAATGATTGTTTCGGACCGCATATCAGCATTTGACGTCATATTGCCAAAGACTATCCCTTATAAAGGACAAGTGCTCAACCAGATAGCTGAAAAAATGCTGGCTGCCACCTCTGATATTTGTCCAAACTGGCTCATTTCCACTCCTGCGCCTAATGTCAGCATCGGTAAAAAATGTGAGCCGTTTAAAATAGAAATGGTAATCAGAGGAAATCTCACCGGGCATGCATGGAGAACTTATACCTCAGGGAAAAGAGTCTTGTGCGGTGTTTCAATGTCGGAAGGAATGAGAGAAAACGACTTTTTCACACATCCTATCATTACCCCCACCACAAAAGCAACAGAGGGACATGATGAGGACATCAGCAAGGAAGATATCATACAAAAAGGACTTGCTACTGAAAAGGAATGGGAAAAACTCAGCGAATATGCATTACAGTTGTTTTCTCGTGGTAGAGAAATTGCAGATAATCAGGGGCTGATTCTTGCCGATACTAAATATGAATTCGGCAAAATAAATAATCAGATCTGTCTGATGGATGAAATACACACTCCTGATTCGTCTCGGTATTTTATCAAGGAAGGATTTGAAGAGAGATTAATACACGGTGAAAAGCAAAAGCAGCTGAGCAAGGAGTTTGTGAGAGAATGGTTGATTCAAAATGATTTTATGGGAAAGGAAGGACAACAAATTCCGGCCATGACCGATGAATGGATAAATGAAATCAGCCAAAGATATATTGAGCTATATGAGAAAGTCACAGGAGAATCATTTCAACCGGTAAGCCTTGGGGAGGAAGAAACTGCTGAAAAAATTTCAGCAGAATTGAAAAGACTACAGGAATACAAGCATTGATTTGCTTTCTGTTATGTCGGTTGCTTTTCGATTATATAGATCAATGAGCTGCAGCGTTGTTTATTGAATAAGGCATTACAATTTGAAATGAAGCCAGTAAAAAAAGCAGAAAACATATTTCCTCTCTTATATTTTTCACTGAGCATGCTAACATAGAAACTGTCGAACCACATAGGCTTGACTCTCCGGATGTTTAGCTGATGAATGTTCATCAGATGTCGCATGCTTTGTGGCGAGAAATGATAAAGATGTCTGGGCACATCATAAGCGGCCCAATAGTGTTTATATCTGGCGGCATCGTAAGACGTATAATTGGGTACAGCAATCAATAATACACCTCGAGGTTTCAACAATCTTTTAAGCTTAGACACATACTCATGCAGCTTATGCACATGCTCAAGTACATGCCACATCGTAATTACGTCGAAAGACTCCTCATGAAGCTCGAAGAATGATTCATTTGGAAGTGAATGGATATCATATCTTTTCAAAGCATTTTCTCTCGCTTTGCTATCTGGCTCAATTCCCGTTATTTTCCAGCCGGCATTTTGCATCTCGGAAAGGAAAGCGCCTGTTCCGCAACCAACATCCAATACAAAGCCTTTATATATTCCCGCTTCCTTTTGAATCAATTTTCGTTTACGCTTCAACGTGTAAGAACGCACATAATGATATAACCGATTTATGAGCCCTGTTTTGATTTCGGTATGTGAAATATAATCAGCCGATGCATAATATTTTCCAATGGATGAAGCATCAGGTACATTCTGGGTGAAAACAAAAGAGCAATCACTGCAAGTCCATACTTCAAATTGCTCTTGGGTTACGGAATAGTCGTTTATGCTGTTTGAAAAACCAATTTTTGTGCTGCTGCAAACCGGACAGGTAGAATAACGAATCATACGTTTTTAAAAAGGAAATTTGGCTACAATGCCTTTTGGGTTAGGGAGAACTGAATAAATTGAAATCGTCAAAATCAGAAAAATCTTTGGGATTGTTTAAATAAAAAACGATAACGAAAATCAGTAGAAGGAGCAGTGCCACAAAAACGAACCAACTGTTGCTGGTTGTAACCTTTTTGGATGGCTGGTAATACCTGTTCATTTTCTGACTGGTAGTATCCGTATCTCCTACCCTGACAGCATGAACGCTTTCAGGATGTATCACTTTTTTCAAATGAATGTCCAAATGAAAGAAATCAGGCAAATCAAATTGGCGAAAAAACAATTTGCCGGGTTCATTGATATAAAAACTGCCAGTGGCCGGAAGATTGACTTCATCCATTTTATTGAGCTGGAGCATACCACTGCAGAATGACTTCAAGATGATTTCCGCTTCCGAAAGATGAATGTTTTTTTGTTCTGCAATAAAGTTTACAAATAGCTCAGGATCCAACTCATTCTCAACCAACTCTATTCGATAGTACGGAGATGAAATCCTGTTTTCTCCGGGGTGCAACATAGCCGTATGATGTACAAGTCTAAGTGTACCGATACCCGGAAGCGGACACAGATGATTTTGATTTAGAAAACGGGTTATGAGACTTTCCATTGTTAATTTTAAAAGATCACAAATTTATTGGATTGATTAAAAGGGATACAAAGATGCAAATCTATACACCACACCACCCAAAAAATTCAATCCATACACAGGATAATTATACCATCTTGCATACATGCTATTGGTCAAATTCCTGAATTGTAAAAATACATTTCTTTATGCCTATCTCCAAAAGAGGGGACAATCACTTTAAATTGATCTTTTGCGAATGATTATTTTACGCTTTTTGAAAAATATCATGGGTTTATGCTAAAAAATAAGGGTTCTGGGATGTCCTTTTTGCCATAATTGGAACTATTGCTTTAAAGTGAACTGTCGGTTTATAAGTCAAAAGTATACCGTTAAATATTAATTATCAATCAATTAACTATTTTTGTTCTCGCGTTACCATAGGTCTTTTTTTTACAGTGAATAAAAG
>VERM01000249.1 GCA_018882645.1 Ferruginibacter sp. | reverse complement strand
GTCCTTCTCCTTGGTGCCCATGCTGAATGCTTTCAATGCTTCCCTTGTCATTTTGGTGACATCCATCTTGATCAGTTCGTAGTTATCAAGACTATTGTCTTCCAATGGGTTTATACCATCTGGATAATTTGCCAGTCGAAGATTTTTTGAGTCAAATCCATCAACGTTGACAATTATCTTTCCGCCTTTTTTTAAACTTTTAAGATTCACTTTCAACGCAGCGGCATTCATTGCTACCAATACATCACACTCATCTCCGGGAGTAAAAATGAAATCACTGCTGAATCTCAACTGATAACCACTGACACCCGGCAAGGTTCCAATCGGAGCTCTGATTTCAGCGGGAAAATCAGGGAAAGTGGCCAGATCAATTCCCAGCAAAGCAGTATTATTGGTAAATTGACTGCCTGTGAGCTGCATACCATCTCCGCTGTCGCCGGCAAACTTTATAACTACCTCCTGAAGAATTTCTTGTTTCTCTGACATCTTAATCAATATTTTTTGAGGGGTCAATCTCAATAAACTGCGAAGTTACTGAATAGTACGCATAGATATCCTAGAAAAAAACATCAATCTTATTTTTGAATTGCCATGAATGAAGTAGGTTTGTGCAAACAATTCAGATGCAAGACCTTACTGATTTTTTATGGCCTGTAAAAATAGATGTGATTACCGGTGATATGGGATTTACAGATGGCCAACTAGCCAAACACATTCTCATAAATGAAAAAGAAATACCAGACATCTCTGAAAGCGATATCGTCATAGTGGGTATTGGAGACTCAAGAGGCGGAGGTATTTTCAATGAAACGTACAATGCGCCTTCCATGATCAGGAAACACCTTTATCCACTAAACTACTGGCATGAGGATATTTCCATTGCCGATTTGGGAGATATAAAAATTGGCGCGAGCACTTCAGATAGCTATGCGGCACTTAGAACCGTGCTCTGTGAAATTTTCAGATTGGGGAAAACCGCACTCATACTTGGCGGATCTCATGATGTTACATTGGCACAATATGAAGCTTACAAAGAATTAAAGCGTGTTGTTAATGCCGTAAACGTTGATGCGCTCATCGATTTGAGAGGAGACAGTTCAATCAGAAGTGAAAATTTTCTATTGGACATGCTTACCACTGAGCCCAATATGATAAAAAATTACAGTCATATTGGATTTCAAAGTTATTTTGTGCATCCGCGCCTGATAGAAACCCTTGACAAATTGAGATTTGATTGTTTTCGTGTTGGCATTGTCAAAGAAGATATCGAAGAAATGGAGCCAGTCATCCGAAACTCTCATTTTATGAGCTTCGATGTGTCTGCCATCAAACACAGCGATGCTCCGTCTAATCTAGCCAGCCCCAATGGCTTTAACGGTGAGGAGGCCTGTTCCATTACAAAATATGCGGGATTGAGTAAAAACTTAGACAGTTTAGGTATCTATGGATATAATCCGGATGCGGATCATCATGAGCTCACGGCCAAGCAAATCGCCCAAATGATATGGTATTTCATCGACGGAAAAAGCAGAGCAAAACAAGAGTCAGACTTCAGCAACATTAATGAATTCAATCAATTTCATACTTTTTTTGCAGAAACAAATACCATTTTTTTACAGAGCAGAAAAACAAACCGCTGGTGGATGCAAATGCCAAATATGAAATATGTGGCATGCAGTTACAAAGACTACTTAATGGCAGGCAATAATGAAATACCGGAAAGATGGCTTCGAATCATGGAACGCGAATAAATCATAAACCATCTCAGAAATCATAATATGCGTCTCATCACATTTTTGCGTTTTGTTTTATACATTTTCATAGGTATAAATTCGGGAAATGCATTTGCACAGGAAAAAAATATAGCTGTTCAAGCAGATCAATTGCTGAAAGATGATGCACTGAAAGGAGCACATACAGGCATCTGTATATTCGATCCTTCAACGAAAGATTATGTATACAAATACAACGCGGATAAATTTTTCATTCCTGCCAGCATTACCAAATTATTCACTACATATGCAAGTCTTAAATTTCTCGGAGACAGCATTACCGGAATAAAATACAGAGAGACTAAAGACACCGTATTTCTAATACCAACGGGAGATCCTACATTTCTTCATGAAGACTTTAGCAATCAAAACGTTTTTAACTTTTTATCTGAAATAAAAAAAAGACTGTTTTTTCAAGATGCCGATTGTAAAATGGAAAAGTATGGTAAAGGGTGGGCATGGGATGACTGTAATGAAGAATACATGGCTGAAAGGAATAGCCTCCCAATCAATGGAAATGTTGTGAATTTTAATTTCAGATCCTTCGCAGACCATAAAAAAAATTCCGAATTGTTTGTGCAGCCAAAAATCAAAAACGGAAAAATTAAATTGGCCAGAAATGAAAACATAGATGAGGTGAAAATTCTTAGAAATCCGACATCAAATGATTTTGAAATCATTTACAATAACAGAGGAGCAAGTATCAATAAAAAAGTTCCACTCTGGACAGATGGCATTCGAACTGCAATTCAAATTTTGGAGGAAAAAATACCAAATATCTCCTACGCTCAAACTAAAGTGCCTGATGGCAATGTTTCTTTTTACCATCAGATCAAATCTCAACCAACCGATTCCGTTCTTAGAAAAATGATGTACGAAAGCAATAATTTTTTTGCCGAACAATTATTATTGATGTGCAGCGACCATAAATTAGGTTATATGTCAGATCAAATTTTCATTGAGTCTTTGCTTGAAAATGAATTAAAAGAAATTCCTCAAAAACCAGAATGGGTGGATGGCAGCGGACTGAGTCGTTACAATTTGTTTACCCCTCAATCGTTTGTATATATTCTAGACAAAATGAGAATTGAATTTGGTTTAGATAGATTAAAAAGAATATTGCCTACAGGAGGCAAAGGAACGTTGAAAAATTATTTTCAATCTGAAAGTAATTTTATTTTCGCAAAAACGGGAACTCTATCTAACCATTCATCGCTAAGTGGTTATTTGATTACAAAAAAAGGTAAACTCCTGATTTTCTCGATCATCTCAAATAATTATCAGACAAAATTCTCTTTCGTAAAAAAAGCTTTTGAGAAATTTCTTGTAGGAATCAGAAATGACAATTGAGAAGTTTTATCTTCCAAACATTTTATTCAGCTCATCCATGCTGAAGCTGGTATATGTTGGTTTGCCGGCAGGTGTTGCATTGGAAATTTCACATGAAAAAAGATCGGATAC
>VERM01000248.1 GCA_018882645.1 Ferruginibacter sp. | reverse complement strand
TGTTGCTCCTGCGTTTATAGTGCGTTTGATGGAAACCATTTCATTCACGGCTAGGGAAAGCGAATTTGTGGATCAGAAAAGCGGTGTATCTGCCAGAATGGGCATTGGCATTTACGAGACGGTGATGGCAGGTGCTGAAAGAAGAATGGTGAAAGCCGGCGACAATACCACCTGTTTGCGTGTTGCTGACATTTACAGCGCCATACCTGCCATTAACGGCAAAGTGGAAATGGTGTATGAAGGAGAACAGGAAGGTTCATATCAGGTAGCACACAATCTTTTAGAAAAATCAATAAGAAGCTCTTTTATTCAATACTTCCCCAACCCGGAATTGCTGAAAAAAAGAAAAAATAAAGAACAGGCCATTGAAAATCCATACAGAAGCATCATCAACTGGTTCGACACGGGAAATCAACTTAATATTTTTACAGATACCAAAGATGCAGACAAAATCCAACTTCTTTATAAAGTAGATGGCCTCTTTACTTTGATAAAAAAACATTTCAAAACATCCAACGAGAAAGAGATTGCATTGATGATGGAGTTTGTTTTACACGGATTAGCTAGCTACTCCCTTATCAGCAAGAAAATTCTTGAGAGACAAATAGAATTCAAGGATCTGATGGGAGGCATCCTCAATATTGATAGTGAAAACGTTTCCGATGATGATTTTTAATGCCTGAAGAATTACTTTTTTGTAAACCTCATAAGGACAATTTTATTCCCGGAAAATTCCAATGTATTCTTGTCCGGATGACTGTATGAATCCACTTCCTGCAGCAACTTAACAAAGGTTGGTTCTCCGGCGCCTTCACAAAACATTTTTGTGGTTGCAGGCTGTGTAAAACTTATTGAACTTTCTTTAATAGAAGCTACCGTATTCAAACTGTTACAACCAGTATTTCCGGATACAGAACTATCAGGAAGATTGAATGTCAACTGAGGCTTTTTATCGGGGTATAATCCATCAAATGCAATTCTAGGACCTGTAATGAATGTGAGTTCCCAGGTACCATTCAGAGTTTTGGCAGCATCCCCGCCTTTTGAGCAGCATGATTTGGAAGTTCCGCAACTCTTGGATGAAGCACAACAACCCTTGGAGGAGCAATTCTTGGTGCATTTGCACGAAATCAGAAACAACACCAAAAAAGAACTGAAAATGAGTATGATTTTTTTCATTTGACTAATAGTTTAAATTTTTTGTTGGAGTAAAGATAAATAAAAACACAATGCAACTTGTCAACACTTTTTTTCAGCGAATTCCGGGCACAATATTTACCTCACGTACAAGATCAATGCCGAATTTTTCTTTGACTGAAATCAATATGTTTTCACTCAGCGTGTAAACATCCTCGCCTCGAGCATCCCCGTAATTGACCAGAACCAATGCTTGTTTTTCATGACAACCGGCATCACCCTTTCTGTAACCTTTCCATCCGCACTTTTCAATAAGCCAACCGGCTGCAACTTTTACGTTCCCATTTTCCAGATTATATCCAACCAATTCAGGAAATTGAGATTTCAGTTGAATGAAATATGCAGAAGACACTTCAGGATTCTTAAAAAAACTGCCGGCATTCCCAATCACAGCAGGATCAGGCAATTTGCTTCGACGAATGCGAATGACAGCATTGGCAATCGCCTCCGGAGAGACATCTTTTATTCCCATAGCTGTCAGCTCCTGTTGTATGGATCCGTAAGAAACATTAAGATCTGGTTTCTTTTTCAATTTGTAAGTTACAGACGTGATGATAAATTGATCCTTGTATTTATTTTTAAAAACACTCTCCCTGTAACCAAAAGCACAATCCGAATTTGAAAAACCAACCTTTACGGCATCGGATAGGTGATAAGCTTCCAGTGAATGAAATACATCTTTGATTTCCACTCCGTAAGCTCCAATATTTTGCATGGGAGAAGCACCTACATTCCCGGGAATCAGAGCAAGATTTTCAACTCCGGCATATTGATTTGCTACACAATACATAACAAATTGGTGCCAGTTTTCTCCAGCTCCAGCTTTGATGTAATAATAATCATCATCTTCATCTACCTTTTCAATTCCCTTGATATCATTTTTTATGACAAGTCCATCTATATCTGCGGTAAATAAGATATTGCTTCCGCCTCCAAGTATGAGCGTGGAATATTTATTTCTTGCCAGAAAAGAAGTCAGTTCAGAAACAGATTCCAATGAATCAACCTCAGTAAAATAACGTGCTGAAACATTCATCCCAAATGTATTCAATTTCTTCAGTGATATATTTTTCTGTATGTGCACTTGGATTCATTTAATACGGATCTACATCCGCTGTGATAAGAATAGATTTGAATTTTTTATTGCTCCAAAGCAAATGAATACAATTTTGTATGACTTTTTTATTTTTTAGCCCATTTAATTTGGGAAGCTTTAGCATGATTTCCATAAGATATTGGTTCCTCATCCGACCGATGACAGGAGCAGCCGGACCTACCACATAATCTTTAAAATCCTGTTTGAGTAAATTTGTCAATTCAACAGCTCCGGCTTCAACGATATCTTTGTTCTTATGCTTCAATGTGATGGTGATGATTCTGCTGAATGGCGGATAGAAAAATTCTTTTCTCCCCATTATCTCGAAGTTAAAAAAAGCAACATAATTGTGCTGCCGAACAAATTCAACAACCGGATGTTTGACATTCAGCACCTGTATCAGCACTTTCCCCTGAGCTCCTTTCCTCCCTGCTCTTCCGCTCACCTGCTCCATTAACTGAAAAGCCCTTTCATTGACCCTGAAATCAGCAAAATTGAGCAACCCATCTGCATCCAGAATCCCAACCAGATAGACATTATCAAAATCAAGCCCCTTGACCACCATCTGTGTCCCAACCAAAATATCCAAACGGTGTTGTTCAAATTGCTGGATCAGAGCGTCGTGTGCTGTCTTCCCCCTAACACTGTCTACATCCATTCTGGCAACCCGATACTTTGAAAAATCTTCTTCAAGCTGTTCTTCAATTTTTTCGGTTCCAAAATTCTTTTCCATCCAGTTGCTGCTGCCACAGGCAGGACACTCGATTAATTTGGGATAGTTGCTTCCGCAATAATGACAATGCAACTTACTGGTGTATTTGTGCAAAGTAAGAGAAACATCACAGTGATTGCATTGAGGTATGTGACCGCAAGTTCCGCAAATCAGGTAAGGGTTGTATCCCCTTCTGTTTTGAAAAAGAATCACCTGCTTTTCATTTTCTACAGAATTTTTTATAGCCTCCTTCAATTG
>VERM01000247.1 GCA_018882645.1 Ferruginibacter sp. | reverse complement strand
TGTGCGTATAGACAGTATGGGATTGAGTTTGAGTGCGGTGTTTGAGAAGAAGAACCTTTTGAAGATTTGACCTCACCCCCGTCCCCCTCTCCCTTGGGAGAGGGGGTGGAGAGAAGTTTAAAACTCCCCTCTCCTTTAGGAGAGGGGTTGCCTGCCGGAAGGCAGGCAGGGGGTGAGGTGAACCCCCAAACAAGCAAAGCGAAACATGTGTAGAATTGCCGGTATAATAAATAGGGCAATGCCTATTGCTGAAATTGCAACCAGGGTGGAGGAGATGTGTTTGCTGATGAAAAACGGAGGGCCGGACGACAATGGATTGTACGTTTCCGGAAATGAGCATCTGGTACTGGGTAACAGACGCCTTGCATTATTGGATCTCAGTGCCAACGGACATATGCCCATGCAATACCGCGAACGATTTCACATTACCTTCAACGGAGAGATTTATAATTTTAAATCTTTAAGAAAAGAACTTGAACAACACGGTCATTTTTTCAAAAGCAATACCGATACTGAAGTTGTGCTGGCGGCCTTTGCTCAATGGAACTGGCAGTCCTTCCCCAAACTAAAAGGCATGTTTGCCTTTGCACTTTGGGATGATACGGAAAAAGAATTGTTTCTCGTAAGAGATCCTGCGGGTATGAAACCGTTGTACTATGCAGCCGATAATAAAAGTATGACCTTTGCTTCTGAAATCAGGGTATTTGCTCCGGTAAAGGAATTGCAGGAAGCGAATCGGAGTTGGCCTGTTTACTATATGGCCTATGGTCATCTTCCCGAGCCAGTAACCACATTGAAAAAGGTAAAGCCCTTGCACAAAGGCTGCTTTCTTAAATACAATTATAATACATCAGACTTTAGTGTCCAATCATTCTCTCATTACAGCTATAGCCAACAAATCAGCAATGCTTCTTCAGCATTGCGTTCCGTCAAGCAGTCTATAGAGGAATCCACAGCTCGGCATCTTATGGCCGACGCGCCTATCGGAGTTTTTTTAAGCGGAGGGATAGACTCAAGTATTATCGCCATAGAAGCGAAAAAAAATAAGAGCTCAGCATTAGAAACGGTTTCACTGTATTTCAATGAAAATGATTTCTCTGAAAAAAAATACCAGGATGTACTCATTCAAAGACTGTCTTGTACATACCACCAATTCTTACTTGATGAAAAACGGTTCAATGAGAACCTGCCGGAGATTCTGGATAGCATTGATCAGCCCAGCTGTGATGGTATCAATACCTGGTTTATAAGTAAATATGCCCAATCGGTTGGGTTAAAAGCTGTATTGTCGGGATTGGGTGGCGATGAACTTTTTGGCGGATATCCGTCTTTCAGAAGAATCAGGCGTTCTTTATTGGCACAGAAATTCCCTGATTTTGTAACGTCAATGGGTAAACGAAATAGATCCAAACTATTAAGCCGGGCTTCATATTTGCGTTTGAAGGGCACCAAGGGAATATATCTTTTTTTAAGAGGTCATTTTGGAGTGTCTGAGATTGCCCGTCAATTGGGTGCCTATGAAAAAGAGGTGTGGGAAACGCTAGAAGATCAACCTGTGCTTAAAAATATCAATCATCTGGATAACAGAGATAAAGCCGGCTGGATGGAATTCAATATGTATATGCAGAATCAACTTTTGCGCGATGCTGATGTGATGAGTATGTATCATGGAGTTGAAATCAGGCTTCCTTTTCTGGATGAGGATTTGATTCGTCTGGCATTTCGGATACAACCGTCAATAAAATACAAGGGTCCGGCATCAAAACAGTTTTTGATCAATGCATTTCTTGAAGAGTTGCCTCGTGAGATCTGGGACAGGCCCAAGATGGGATTTAGTTTTCCGTTTACCGAGTGGTTGTGCACGAGTGATTTTGTAAAGGAGATGATGTTGAAAGATGCAAATAAATTGTCTATTGAAAATTATAATCAATTTATAAAAGGTAAAATGCACTGGTCGCATTTGATGTCGTTATTGATGTTGAGAAAAAAAGCAGTATCGTAGATTGATTTTGCAGGTGGTTTGTGGATAATGGTTTGTGGTTTGGTGTTTGGGGTTTGGTGTTTATGGTTTGTGGTTTGTAGTTTGGTGTTGCGCTTCGTGCTGTTTGGTTACCGCCTTCTTGATTAAATATTTTCTTTTGCACAATAAAATCCTTCTATTAACATTAAAAACCTTCTCCGCCACCGGAGGCATCGAAAAAGTATGTAAAGTGGCAGGCAAGGCCTTATTTGAAAATTCGCTAAACGGAAGGCAAAGTTTTCTCCTTCATTCTTTGTATGATCAGCAATCAGATGCAGATGAGAATATTTATTTTTCCGCAGACAATTTCAGAGGATATAGAGAAAATAAAATTAAATTCATTTATCAATCTGTAAGAGAAGGTTGTCTAAGCAATACAGTTATACTCAGCCATATCAATCTTCTGATTGTGGGCTGTATGATTAAATTTTTTTCTCCTAAAACAAAATTAGTGCTTTTAGCACATGGCATAGAGATATGGGGTAAGTTGAGCTGGCTTAAAACCAGGATGCTTCGATGTTGTGATATTTTTCTGCCGGTAAGCCAGTATACTTCCCGACGAATACAGCAGGAGCATGAAGTGCCTGAGTCGCGATGTGTGGTTGTCAATAATGCACTCGATCCTTTTTTGCCGATAGTGAATGAAAAAGAAATAAAAACCGATGCGGAATCATTAAGAAAAAAATATGGATATACTGCTGAAGATAAGATTATATTCACATTGACCCGATTGTACTCAACCGAGAGATATAAGGGGTATGATAAGATTTTGGAATCCATGCAGCATATCATTAAAAGAAATCCCACACTACGGTATCTTATTGCCGGTAAATATGATTTTGAAGAAAAAGTTTTTATTGAATCAAGAGCGAAGGAATTGGGTCTGGAGAATCATTTGAAGTTAACAGGCTTCATACCTGACGATTCAGTAGCGGCACATTTTTCCATGGCAGATTTGTATGTGATGCCCAGCAGAAAAGAAGGATTTGGTATCGTTTTTGTTGAGGCCATGTATTATGGACTGCCGGTAGTTGCGGGCAATCAGGATGGTTCGGTAGATGCCCTGCTCAATGGAGAGCTGGGATTATTAGTAGATCCTTTGAATATCGTTGAAATTGAAAATGCCATAGAGCGCATACTGAATGATCAGAAAAGTTTCAAACCGGACAGGAGGATTTTAATGAATCATTTCGGGTATGAGGGATATAAGAGGAGGATTGATAAGGTATTAACTATGAGAGATGAGCTTGGAG
>VERM01000246.1 GCA_018882645.1 Ferruginibacter sp. | reverse complement strand
ATATTGTGGGCATTGGAATTTTATGGAAATATGGATATTATTCGCAAGTGAGGAAAGAAGACCAGACACTGAATGTTTTATTTGAGGAAAAAAGATATGGTTTTCTGAAGTCAACAGATATTAAATTCACAATTAAAGTTGCCAAGCATGAGGTTTGGGTAACCGCTTATTATCTGGATCCTGAAATCTTTCATACTGCACCGATATTTTTATTATCCACTGATCTTCCAGAAAATGATTATCTGGCAAAGACTATTTCACACAAACTCTATGACGCAAATCCCGACACTCAAATAGCAGCATCCATATTGTTGGGTGAAGGAGGTGCGAAACTGCTGGAGTTGATCGGTTGGACTCCAGAAATTTATCATCTTAATGAATCACATGCGTTGCCATTGATATTTTTTCTGTACTGTAAGTATAAAAATACAAATGAGGTAAAAAAAAGATTTGTATTCACCAATCACACCCCTGAGGATGCAGGAAACAAAAAGACAAATATTGCATTTTTAGAAAAAATGAGTTTTTTCTGTGAGGTGCCGGTAACAGAAATTAAAGCGGTTGTTCAAAGTACAACTGACGAATTGAATCATACGCAGACAGCATTAAAACTTGCAAAAATATCAAATGGCGTATCTGTTTTACACAAAGAAATATTGCACAGAAATTGGAAAGATTTAGTGGACTTAGAAAAAATCATCTCTATAACCAATGCTCAAAATTATACATTCTGGCATGATGAAGAATTGACAAGCAGTTTGAATTTGAATAAAGAAGATGAGTTCAGAATCATAAAGAAGAAAAAGAAAAAAGAATTATTCGATGTAGTAGCAGATCAATGCGGAGAAATATACAACCCCGATATATGCACAATTGTTTTTGCAAAAAGATTTGCAGCATATAAAAGAGCCGATATTTTTTTTCATGATATGGATCGATTCCATGAACTGGTAAGCAATAAAGACCGTCCGGTACAAATCATATGGGCAGGAAAACCGTATCCGATGGACTATACCGGCATCAGCGTATTTGATAAAATTGTGGATATCTGTAAGAAATATACCAACTGCTCCATACTTGTCGGGTATGAAATCAATCTGTCTAAAATTTTGAAAAGAGGTGCCGATATATGGCTGAATGTACCCAGATATTCTCACGAAGCATCCGGCACAAGTGGCATGTCAGCTGCAATGAACGGATGTGTAAATGTTGCGATTGCTGACGGATGGTTTCCCGAATTTGCAAAAGATAAAATCAATTCATTCATTGTTCCGCATTCAGATATTAGCAAACCTGAACACATACAGGACGATGAAGATGCCAGTAATTTATTCAATCTCTTAAAAAATGAAGTGTTACCCATGTATTATGATTATCCGTCCAGATGGTTTGAGATAGTAAAAAAAAGTTCAGAAGACATCATACCATATTTCGACAGCAATCGTATGGCAAAAGAATATTACGATAAGCTTTATAATGCCTGAACTACAATAAATTAACCATCAATTAATTGTTGAGATGACAATGTCTGCAAAGGAATACAGGAGTAACAACAGAGTGACATTGATCAAAAGTGGAAAGAAGTATTTTAATCGTCTCATTGAACTAATACATTCATCTCAATCCATCATTCATATCCAGACCTATATATTTCAGGAAGATGAAACAGGTAAAAAAGTAAGCAATTCTTTAATTGAAGCTGCAAAACGAGGAGTAAAAGTTTTCATTCTTACGGACGGTTATGCATCAAAATCCATTTCGAAATCATTTAAGAAAAAACTTATTGATGCCGGAATATATTTTCGATTTTTCAGGCCACTTTGGAGCAGTAATCTTTTTTATTTTACCAGAAGACTGCATCATAAAATCATTGTCATTGACAGACAAACCGGTATTGTCGGAGGATTAAACATAGCAGACAGATATAATGATACGGATAAAAGCAAGGCATGGCTTGATTTTGCAGTCATCATTGAGGGGGAAACTGCTAGAGAATTGAATCAATTGTGCAATAATATGTGGGAGGGAGACTCATATGAGACCAATGGCAATATCATTAAATCAGAAACATCATCCATGTATGTTCCTGAGAATGAAAAAAGTGACATCAGAATCAGGCTGAACGACTGGATATGGCATAAAAACGAAATCTCAGCTACATATATTGAAATGTTCAGAACAGCCAAGAAGCAAGTAACTGTACTTTGCAGCTATTTCATTCCCGGTATGTTTATCAGAAGACAAATGTTGAGAGCCATCAAAAGAGGAGTCAAAATTATAGTTGTGGCTGCAGGACCGTCTGATGTATGGCTGGCAAAGAATGCAGAGAGATGGCTATATGACTGGTTGATCAGAAACAAAATTGAACTTTATGAGTATCAGAAAAATGTTCTTCACGGGAAAATTGCTGTATGTGACGGGAATCTTGTTACTGTTGGGTCTTATAATATCAACAATTTAAGTGCGTATGCCAGTATAGAATTAAATGTAGACATCAAAAATGAATACTTCGCCAGAAAGGTTGAAGAAACCATCAAGCAAATCATTGAAAAAGAATGCATTAAAATAACACATCAACATCACAAACAAACAAAAAACATATTCAAACAGTTTGCAAGATGGCTTTCTTATCAGTTCATTTATGTAATCTTTAAACTCCTCACAATATCATTCAAAAGAAAAATTTAATCTTCTATAATACGATTGAACATTGACTTGAAAAAAGAAATATTCAGATCAGTAAATCTTCCCCTTTGCACTACCAGCCTGTTGTCATCCGGATGTTCGAGGAAATAATGGAAAACGAATTTCCCCCCAGGATATTTCCAGCCCATCATTTGACCAAATCTCAAATCATTGAAAATCAATGTATCATTTGATTTTTCTATGGTATAATAATTTTGAGAAAACCGTATTAGTTTTTGCAAATTCTCATGATCTGAAATATTTTTCAGTAATGAATCATTTCTCGGAAAATAATGAAGATTCAATTTATTCTTTCTACCGAAAACAGAGGTATACCCTACATCAAAACCTGATTTCCTCTCCACTACCAGATACCATAAAAAAATTTGAAACGGTGCAGGTGTAAAAAAATAACGTTTGCAATACGACTGATCGGCATGAATTTGTTTCACTATTTTTTTTGTCAACCATAACTTATTTATACTACAAATACCTATGTAAAGTAGCGGCACAATGATTCCTAATTTCCACCAGAATTTTCTTCGTAAATCATATTTGTTCAGAATTATTAGTCTGCCTATGGCAATAAC
>VERM01000245.1 GCA_018882645.1 Ferruginibacter sp. | reverse complement strand
GTCGTATAATGCTTAATTCCTACATTAAAATATTTTTGGTGCTGCTTATAACTTTCTTCAATGTCCGAATGTGTCGTTAACTCTTTTGCTGTCTTATCATAAAATGCTTTTGGAGGAAAGATTTTTATTCTCTGTAAACTGTCCTTAAAATATTTTTTACTGTTTCTATCGGTTGTATCTACTAAGATCAGTTGTCTTGAATTTGTTTGCTTGTCAAATAGACATACTTCCAGTTCCACTTTATCCTCAATCGATGACAACCAACCGTAAATATTATACTCATCAAAAAGTTGTCGAGCAAGTCCGTTCCGTCTGCCAATATCCCAATGCTTAATGTCAAGATCATTGAGATTGGAATTGCTGTCTGACGGGAAAATGTTTTTATAAAGGCGTGGCAATGCAGAAATTACCCGGCAATTCGGTTTTATATAGTCCACCAAAAACAGAATTTCAATATCTGTTACGGTTTTCCATACTTGAATTTTGTCATTGAAAGCCCCGGCAACCCAATGCTTTGTTGCAAAGAACATACAGTCGTCAACAGATTCATCTGCGTGTCCACGAAACAACCACGTGTTTTTTGGGATGATACAATGTCCGTATGTGTATGTTAATTGTTGCAATGGGTTTGCATTATTAATCAGGTTAAGGGCTATTATGCAAACATAAATTTTAATCCAATATTTTATAAAAAATTAGTTTTATGTAATCAGATTTCTGTTCCTTTTGAAAAAACACATGGTTTTCATTAAAGTTCTGGATGCTTTCTTGCCCCTTCCAGTGTGTCAGTTGTGAATAAGGTGTATTAGACAAAATAAATGAACTCAATTCTATTTCCGGATCATTGAGCTTAGGCTGAATAGTTGTTTTTATGGACTTATGCAATTGTATTTTGGGGTCAGTCAACCCTTGAATTTGTCTCAAGCCTTTTGGATCAATGAATGAAATAAATTGTTTATTGCCAATAACCAACCACAAAATAAAGTCAGGGAAAAAGTTGTTTGCCTCAAAAAAGCCAATACCCTTTTTGCTCATGTTTCGCAGCAAGTAAAGTTGTTTGTCTTTGAAGAAGTCTCTATTAGTGGCGAAATATTGTCTTAGGTCTTCAACTAAATATCTTTCCCCTTTATTCAAAGGAACGGGCTGAATTTTTATTACTTCTTCATAGCTTCCTTTGTCAATGTAAATTAAAGGCTGATATAGGTGAAGATTAGTATATAATGCTTCGAAGTCATTGTCAATTTTGAAATTTTCCTGAAACTCATTTTTGCGAACAGTTTCCTTTAACTCCTTGATTTTTCCAATAAGTCTGTCCTCTGTTTTTTTAATCAGAAAATTGTATTCTGCTTCAAAGTTTGGATGATTGCTATCTATGAATGCGACCTCAATTTTATCGCTGTAAAACTTGTTTTTCTGATAGTTGTATAGTCTTTCCACAAATGATTTCAGAAGTGTTAAAGCCAACTCGTGCCATAGTTTAACCTTTCCATAATCGGTTAATTCAAGTTCACTTGAAGGTATGAGTAAGTTGTACCATTCGGGCCTTTGTAAAATATCCTTCAATGCCTCAATAGAAAGATTTACATTATACCAACTCCTTTCATTTTTAAACTTCTGTATTTCAAAATAGATTTTGTTCCAGTCTAAAAAAGCAATATGAATATTATCCAATTTTCCTTGTTCAATGGTAACAACCGTTGAAACATTTGTCGTCTTGGAACTTTTCAAAACCTGAATTTTCGGGTACCAGTCTATAATTACAGGTGGCACTTTCTCTGTAATGACAGCATCAACTAAAACATCCCGTTTAAAATTGGAGCCATCTTTAACCTTGATGTATTTCAATTTTTTCTCTGACAAATCTGAAATAGTTGGTAGAATATCAACGGTGATTTTCTCAAAGTCGGAATCTGTTGGCAAACCTTCCTCTTCAAGGTAATCTTTGAATTGCTGCATGTAATCAGCTCTTAAGCCGAAAATATTCAGTGTTTCCAAAATTGGCAGCACTTCCGGAATGTAGTCTGGCCTTAAACTTACATCTAAATCAGTGCTGCGTTTCAAAGAAAATTTATAGCCTTTTAATCGAACCCCTCTACCAAATTACTGAATAATTTCAGAGCCTTCGCCACGACCAATATTTAATAAGCCCATAGTGCTTACCCGCCAACTACTCCAACCTTCACTGAATTTCTTTGAACCTATCAGGATATTCACTTTACTGGTCTTGCTATTGATGTCGTGAAACAATGAACTTGAAAAATCTCTTTCTCCAATATTCATTTTGTGTGCTTCACAAATTTTCAATAACCCTTTGTCGTCCCCCACATTGATAACCCCAAAATACTCTGCATTTCCAATTCTCAAACCTATTTCTCCATCTTGACCTTTCAGGTTATCAATGTGTAAGGATGCTCCCGTAACATCAGAATTGAATACTTCTTTTATTACATCATGAAAAACCGATTGAGCGTTTTTACCTGTTTTACGGATTTCTTTAAAGGCATTACGGAATATGGAATGCCCCATTTCATTATTCAAACCGTCTTTAGCTTCCAAAAGGAGCTTAATTCTTTCAATGGATTGAGTATCGTTTTTTACGAATGATTCTATAAATTTTAATACTTCAACCACATCCGAGGCGGTTTCTTTGCTGATGCTTTTGGTTACTTTTCCACCAACAAAAATGGCTAAGGGTTTATCAATCAGAAAAGGCTCGATGGCTTTTCCATGTTCTTTGTAAACCAAAAGCTGTTCGTAAAAAGAAAGCAAACTGGCCGTTAAATAAAGTACAACACGTTCTTCTTTTCCAGGTTCATGCCATTGCTCGTTCAGATTGAGTATTTGATAATGTTTTCCATAGCCATCTTTGTAGAAATAGCGATAGGAGTAATCAAATAGCGTAGCCTTTCCATATTCATCAATTAATGCTTTTTGTTTAGCACCTGATAAGGCGTGAACAGCCTGACCAAAAGTTGCTGAATATTCAAATGAAAAACCTGATTCGCATAAACGGTTTCGCTTGTCTTTCCATTCTGTACCACCTGCACCTCTGTGGCCTTCATCCACCAAAACCAAGTTGTTGCCTTCAAACGCTTCAACGGCAACCGTTTTATTACCACTTGTTTCTTCTAATTTATGGATGTCAATAATAACTATTTTCTGGCCTGCAAACAATGAACTACCAGCTTTATCGAACAACTCGGCTTCCATACCCGATTGAGCGAACTCTTTTAAATGCTGTTTTGACAATCCTTCGTTTGGTGTGAGTACAATGA
>VERM01000244.1 GCA_018882645.1 Ferruginibacter sp. | reverse complement strand
TTTTCAACTAGCTATTTGGCATTGATTGAGGGGCAGCGCTTCACAATCAGGCCCTTGCGAGGTGATATTTCTGATGCCAACATCAACGATGCGTTCATGGTGAAGGCAGATACAGACATCTTATCGCCGCAGACTGGCATCAACAATTTAAATGGCTTAATTGCGCGCATAAACGCCAAAAGTGATTTCTCAGGCGTTGTTGCATCTCTGGATGAGAATGGTGATCTCAAACTCAGCACCACCGATGCAAAAGGATAGCCTCTTTCCTCGTAATAAGAAACAATCCGCTGTTGAAGCTGCTCCAGCTGATTGAGATTGCCCACTTGATTCATTCTTTTCATCTTACTGTTCAGATCCGGATCAGGCAAACCGTCGGCCGATTGATGAAAAGACAATTCAATATGATTGACTTTTGGCCCTGAATATAGCCACGCGACAACAGAGGTGTCTGATGTAATGAGAGAATCTATCGAAGCGGCAGGATAGCCTTTTTGCATTAGCAAAGAGGGGATGCCTGACACATAATTCAGCGCTTCTGTTTTGGAGTTAAATACATTGATAAGTTTCAAATCCTGAATCTGAAACAAACTATCTTTGTACAACGGCATAACGAGAAGCCTGTATTTTTTACCTGCCTTGTTCTGCTGTGCGTTCAATTGCAGAAAAGAAAAACAAAAGAATACAAGTATTACTGCATTTGTGATCAGATATCGGTGTTGAAGATTCATTACGCTGATTGATGCGTTAATACTGTAAAACTACAATCTTTGTCGGGTATTTATATTCATATTCCATTTTGCCGTCAGGCCTGCACGTATTGTAATTTTTATTTTTCTACCTCACTAAATCAAAAATCATCTTTTTTGGATGTGCTGTTGCAAGAGATTTCATTACAAAATGACTTTATCGATAGAAGCGAAGGGATTGAAACCATTTATTTTGGCGGTGGAACACCAAGCCTGCTGAAAGAAGAAGAACTGCAGATCATATTGGAAACGATTCATAGCCATTTCAGGATTGAAAAAAAAGCGGAGATAACACTGGAAGCCAACCCTGACGATATTGACAAAGAAAAAGTCAAGAACTGGATGCGGATAGGCATTAACCGTTTGAGTTTAGGAGTTCAATCCTTTAACGAGGAGGAGTTGCGCTGGATGAACCGTGCCCATAGTGCGGAGCAGGCCGGGCGCAGTATTGATATGATCCTCGAAGCGGGGATGGAGAATGTATCGGCTGATTTGATTTTTGGCTCTCCGTTACTGACTGATGATGCGCTGATAAAAAACTTATCCTTCATTACAAAAAAAAACATTCCTCACCTCTCCTGTTACAGTCTTACCGTAGAGCCCAAAACCGCTCTGCAAAAAATGATAGAGAAAAAAAAATCAATGCCGGTTGACAACGAACACCAGGCCAAACAATTTTTACTGGTGATGGAGCATCTTGCTGCTGAAGGATATGAGCAATATGAAATCAGCAATTATGCAAAGCAGGGATTTCGAAGCAGGCACAACAGCAGTTATTGGAAGAATAAGCCATATTGGGGTTTCGGACCTTCTGCTCATTCATTTGATGGAAAAAATAAAAGACGCTGGAATGTCGCTCATTTACCAAAATACACCGAAGGATTGCTATCGGAAAACCTTGTGTATGAAGAAGAGAATCTCTCTGATTTACAGCTATTGAATGAATACATCATGACAGCTCTCAGAACAATAGAGGGCATAGATCTAGACCATATCTCAAAGCATTTTGGAGAAGACAAAAAGCAGGCAATTGAAAAAAATACAGAGCGATTTATCCGTCTAAAAGAGATTGAAAAAGTAAACGAGTATATTTATCTCACGCCATCCGGAAAACTCCTGTCAGATTATATTACAGCAGAATTATTTTTTGTAAATTAATTCAATCTGTCATTTTATCCTATCGGTATAATCGGCACAAATTTTTTAAGAATAGCAATGACATCACCCGGATTCTTTCCCAGATCAGCAATATTCAATATCAATGGTGTATTCGACATTTTCAACCGCAATCTTAATAAAGGTCTTAATGCGGCAGATTTTTGTTGAATGTATTGATCCGGATTCTTTAGTATAACAGCGAAGACTTTTTCGGTTCCAGTGTTTTTGTTACCTCTTTTAACGATAACGTCTGTTTCGCGTATCTCTATGATATCACTCCATAGTATCAGACCGCTTGATACGCCTGCAGGATTATATACAAACCCTTCATCACTGATTGTAAAAATGGATGGATTTTTTATCATCTGAACAGTAAAGGCAATCATTAAAAAAGCAGATACTGCCATCATTATAGGAATGCCATAATCGATAAAAATTGAAAATCCTTCTCCTTTATCAAATTTACCCGGATTGAGTTCCGCTATTTTCTCCCGATTGTGCATAACATAGCTGAGAACTGTAATCATTACCAAAGGCATCAGAATACCCAAAATGTATTTATACCATTTGGGTCTATTTTCATAAAGTGTCATCGCAGTAAATTATTCGGTTAGTGTATGGAAAAAATGAGAAAGCTGAGGAAAAATGCATCAACCATATATCTCTAGATGGATGTCTTTCTTATCGTATCCCATATCCAAAATGGTAGCTTTGGCCTCGTCAATCATTTCTTTCCAACCGCAAAGGAAAAAATATGCAGGCTTTTTTTGCTCACACAATTCTGTATAGATGGCATGCACATATCCGCAACGGCCGTCCCATTGCTCACGGGAAAGTGTAGGAAAGTAAAAAAAATTTTTCATCTCTTTTTGTAATCCCATAAGTTCATTGTAATAAAGCAGATTCTCTTTTTTTCTACAACCAAAAACGAGATAAAGATTTTTATGGGGAACATTTTTGTTTTTGATATGATGTAACATGCTCCTGAAAGGAGCTACGCCTGTTCCCGTACAAATAAGGAAAATATCTTTTTGGATATCTTCCGGCAAAGTAAAAACCCCAACAGGACCTCTTAAGGTGAGTTCACTCCCAACTGAAACCTGATTGAAAAGATAAGGAGTACCAAGACCTTCTTTATTCAACACAATCAACAATTCAATAGTATTGGAACCGTCAGGCCAGGAGGCAATGGAATAGCTTCGCCATCTTTTATTGGGTTTTTCGTGTATGGGCAAATCTAGTGTAACAAACTGACCCGCTTGAAAATCAAAAGCATTCAACTCCGGAATTTGAATCCAAAACCTTTTGGTATCTGTGGTTTCATTTTCTATTCTCGTGACTATTCCTTTTTGCCAGGGTTGTATTGTCTTGATTGATCTTTT
>VERM01000243.1 GCA_018882645.1 Ferruginibacter sp. | reverse complement strand
ACTTCTAAGCTTATAGGCATTTGCGCTGAATTCATTTAAAGCAACATCTAAGACTTCTTTCCAAATAAATGGAAATTCCCAATACGGCTTTGACAGCCCACAAAAACCGGCATTAACATAAGAATCAAGTTGATGATGGATCAAATATCCTTTTTTCTTTGCGATAGATTCCCAATTTCTTCTGAGAGGGTGAGTTGTAGGCATGTCATGCATAATGATATCATGCACTACTGCAACTCCATATTTCATCCAGTCTTCAAAATAAATCCAGTTTCTGCATACAACTATATCCGGATCAAAATAGGCAATCGCTTCATAATATTTGCAAACGCCTGTCGTTAGTCTTATTAAAAATTGGGGCTTATAATTGGTCAGATGTATATCAGTATCTAGACATAAAAAATAGACGCTGCTTCCATTTTTCATTTTTTTGAAAGGAGACATTCCCCATCCTTGTATATCTAATTTTTCGTACTGTTTGAACCAATTGGGAAGATTTCCACGATAACCAACATAAACATCTCCATTAAATCCATTATCAATTAGCGAGTTTATCAATGCGCCTACCCCAAGATGATAGTTACCCTCAAATAATGTACATACCGCGGTTTTCAAAATGTTATTTTGAGTATTTAATTTTATAAAAACAAAATGAGGTATTCAATAGATATTGGACTGAATTTACAAAAACATTCATCATTAGGACTCCTTTGAGTGTATTAATCTCAAAGCATAATACGCCTGCTATTATCGAAGAAACATTAATGCCAATTGAAAAGATAGGATGAATAGACCATCCTCTGCAGGTAAAAAGAGAAAAAGAAAATCCAGCACAGGTTCCAATTACGCCTGCAACTATAGACCAAAAAAGTTCTACCCTTAGATGTAAGTAAGAGCGCCCAATTAGTAACAGAAGATAATTAGAGAAAAGAAAAAATAAAATTGAGATGAAAAATCCTGCCAGTAAGCCTGCAATCTGAATTTTTATAAAATGAGAAAAAAGCTTATCACTTTTATCAGAAATCCTAGAAAATCTAGGGGTTATAATTGTCCCAAATATCAATGAGAAAATAGAAAAAATTAGAGAAAATCTTCCTAACGCTCCTAAGCCGGCTACTGATGAATTAGATCCTAATATTGACATCAGCCAAATTGCAATCTGACCGGAAAAACAGTAATATATAGACGCAGGAAGTAGACGAGCGACTTGTCTGATCATCTTTTTTTTAATAGAATGATCAATTTTGTTCGTTCTATTAAAGTATAGCTTATTAATTTGCCACAACCGAAAATTCCCATACATGCGTGTAAGTCCGTTTAGCAATAAGCATAACCAGGTAAAAGGGAATACTAAAAGAAGAGGAATGACCATAAAAAACCTTATAAGTGAAACAAGCAACGTGTTTTTTTGGATTGGAAATATATTTTGGTTCAATTTAGGTCCAACTTGTAACAAATTATCAGAAAGTGAAGAAACGAAAGCAGGAATTAGTGTCGCGATGACTAAGAGAGAAGACAGAATTGAGACATGTTGTTTCTGTAATAAAAAAAAAAGCAATGGCAATCCAATAACGAGGGTAATCAAAGCAAAGCGCTTCCTCAAAAAATGAGCAGTTGAAAAAATTTCAGAAAATGCAAATTTATCTTGCCATACCTTTCCTCCCTGATACATAAAAGATGAGTTAATACCGCCATCACTCAAAACAGTCATTACCCCTAGCATCGTATTGGCAATTGTGTAGGAAGCATACTCATCAGTTGGCAATAGTCTAACAATAAGAAAACCTGAAAGCAAGGCTATAACCTGTATCGCTATTTGGTAAATAGCAGTTACCCCAAAAAGTTTTGCATATCGTAAAATATTCAACTAAAATAATTTGAATAGATGAACTTAAAATCATTAGGATTCCTCGTAATAACCATAGCCATAACCATAGCCATAACCATATCTGTAACCACGTTTATTGAATTTCACTCCGTTAAAAACGATATACGGCCTTGGCATCTTTTTTTCAGCCGAAATGTTTTCAATAATATTTAATTGAGATTTAAGTGTCTTATTGTATCGAACGATATACAAAGTGGAATCAGCAAAGTTATTTAATGAAAGTGAATCACTTACCATGCCAACTGGAGGTGTATCAATGAGTATATAATCAAATTCATTTCTTAGATTATTAATCAAATCACAGAATCGTGATGACAAAATCAGCTCGCTCGGGTTGGGGGGGATTGGGCCACAGGTTGAACAAAATAATTTTGGGTGTATCCCGGTTTCTGTAATAATGGATTGCCATTCAACTGAATCTTTTACAAGGTATTCAGTAATACCTTGCGTATTAGACCCTTTTAAATTTAAATAATTAAAAAATTTGGGCTTGCGCATATCAAGCTCCAGCAATAAGACTTTTTTCCCCGTAAGTGCCAGAGTTAGTCCGAGATTAATGCACACAAAACTCTTACCTTCTCCGGATGCTGAACTTGTAAGTACAATTACCTTATTATTGATACCTTCACCAATAAACTGAAGATTGGCTCTCATCAAACGAAACATTTCAGAAATAGGACTTCTGGTCTTATCATTAAGAATAATTGAATTTTTCGATTTATCCCAACCCAGTGTGCCAATAATGGGAACTGAGGTATTGCTTTTAATATCTTCTTCATTTTTGATGGCATTACTGAAGAATTTTATAATACCAATCAAAAGAATAGGTAAAAGAATACCCGATAATAAAGCTAAATTCCAAATTACAACAGGCTTAGGCTTGAATTTAACGCCAAGCTTGGCCGGCTCTACCACTCGACTATTACCGACTGCTATAGATAATTTCAAAGCAGTCTCTTCTCTTTTTTGCATTAAATACAAATATAGATTTTGCTTCACGTTTTGCTGCCGCTGAATATCAATCAACTGCCTTTCTTTATGAGGCAAAGAACTTAATCTCTGATTTAAACTTAATTCTCTGCTTCTTAATGCATTTTTACTGGTTTGAATATCCCGTTTAATGGAACTGATGTTTTCGATTATATTGCCACGAAGATTCGTCAATTGCTCATCCAACATTAAATTATTAGGATTATTGGCTCCGAGGTTTGTCCTTACTTTTTCCCTGTCCAGCAATAACTGATTAAAAGTTTGTAATAAATTATTAAGCGTCAAATTAGTGAGGCCTGAATTACTTGGGACAAATTCAAATTGTTTAGGATTTTTAAGCAATGTACTTTCTATACCTGAAAGAATCTCCTCCTGAATAGCTATATCTGTAATGTTCTTATTATTAGAATTAAC
>VERM01000242.1 GCA_018882645.1 Ferruginibacter sp. | reverse complement strand
CCCATATACCATTGAGGAACCCATTTATGAAAACTATAAAATGCCTCTCACTAGAAATGGAACCAGCGTTTGGATATTCGCGGCTCACAAAACAAGTGATAAACTTAAAGCCATCATGAAAGAGGAAGGGCAAAATGAAGCGGAATATCAAATAGAAACTACAAATACGGATTCAATTTCAAATAACATCAGTTTCAACACTCCGGAAGGCAAGATAATCGCACAAGTATACGCCAAACGTTATCAGGAAAAAAGCGATCGACTTGCGACCTTGGTTAACGAAGAGGTTGAAAAGACCGGAAGACAGGCATTGGGCGTAAACCAGCGTCAGGTTGGTATTTGGGTATTGCAAGCCACCAACATGCCTGCAATTCTGGTTGAAACCGGTTTCATCAATAATGATATTGATGAAAGATACCTGAACAGCGAGAAAGGACAACAAGAGCTTGCCGAAGTGATTACAAAAGCAGTCATCAGGTACAGGACTATGATTGAAGGCAATGGCAGTGCTTCATCAAAAAACTGATCCTCTCTGATGACATCATCAATTCAAGAGTTTGTATTATATAGTCCCAGTTCAAAATTTTAAACTAATTTTGCAATCTATACTGAAGAGTTACCGCACGGTAACATCAAAGGAAAAAAATTGTTGTGAAATTATCTAATGAAATAAAAGTCGGCTTACTGGCAGTAATTGTTTTGTCTTTGTTTTTTATTGGCTTTCATTTTCTAAAGGGAAATAAAATCTTTGGAAAAGATTTTACTCTGATTGCGAAGTATTCAAATATACAGGGGCTCACTCCATCGAATCCGGTATTAATCAACGGCATGCAGGTAGGATCGGTCAAAGAAATCAACAGTGGCAAAGACATGCGTGAACTATCGGTTACAATCGGACTTGATAAAGAAATCAATATCCCTGTCAATTCAGTTGCTTTAATCATCCCCAATCCGCTATCTGGAACAAGGATTGAAATCAAACTTGGCAACTCCACAGAATATCTCAAAACCGGCGGCAATATCATCACAGAGGCGAATGAAGGTTTACTTAATGACGTGATGAAAAAAGTAGATCCCGTTCTCTTTGAAGTCAAAAATACATTGACCAACATTGATACCCTGTTGGCAAATGTTAACAGTACAATTGATCCGTCTTTTAAACAAAATCTTGGCAAAACCCTAGAAAATTTCAAAAATCTATCTGAGTCGCTTGTATCCACTTCCGCATCCATACAAAAACTTGCAGGATCCGAAACACAGACCATACGCAGTTCGCTTCAAAATATCAATTCATTTACTGAAAACCTGGCCAATAATAACAGAAAAATAAATGACCTGCTGAATAATCTGACTGCAACATCTGATAAAATTTCAAAATTGGATTTACAAAAACTAATTCATACAATAGACTCTTCCGTCAACAGTTTTCAGTCTTTGTTGAATAAAATAAATAGTCAAGATGGTACGGCCGGCTTGCTGCTCAATGATCCTACATTATACCGAAACATTGCAGCTACCAGCAATAAACTAAATTTACTTTTAGATGATATCAGGGTTAACCCCAAAAGATATATCAATATTTCTGTTTTCGGCAGGAAACAAAAGATCAATCCGCTATTGGTTCCTCTGCCGGATACAGTTCATGCTCCCTATGTAAGACCTCAACCATAAAATGATGAACCCGGAATAATGTCATTCAAAATAAAATCAAATTGACTGCTAAAGATATTTTATTCCGAATCGCATTATTGACTACACATTGCTTTGGTGGTTTGATATTAACAGCACAAGTCAATGTAAAAGAGTCATCTACCCCACCCAGGCCAGATACCTTAAAAATCATTCAAATCATCAGTGCCGGCAATATGCGCCAAATCACTGTCAATGACTCTACCGTACTGGAAACACTCGCCGGAAAAGCGGTTGTAAAACACGAAAACACCATTCTTCATGGAGACAGTATTGTCATTCACAAAAGGCTTGGAACCGTAGAAGTTTTTGGAAATTTACATATCATTGACAGCAACTCTGTACATACCTACGCTCAATATTTGAAATACCTCGGAAAAGAAAAAATTGCTTATTTGAAAAAAAATGTGAGACTCTCGGATGGGAAATCACAACTTTACACGAACGATCTTGAATACAATCTGGCTACAGGAATTGCGATATATAAAGGAGGCGGGAAGGTAATCACTGAAAAAACAACATTGACCAGTAATGACGGCATTTATTATGCTCAAACCAAAGACATTTTTTTCAAAAACAATGTCAGAATGAAAGATCCAAAATACACTATGACTGCCGATAGTCTTCAATACAACTCCGAATTTAAAACTGCCTATTTCATTTCTCCAACTACAATCGTGAGTAATGAAGGTGTTATTGAAACGAGCTCAGGGTCTTATAATATTCAAACGGGGGAGGCTCTTTTTTATGACAACCCTGTTTTTCGCGATAAAAAAAGATACATCCGTGGAAATAAAATGGCTTTTGATGAAAAAACAGGAATCATTCAAATTGAGGGTAATGGAAAAGTTGTAGATACAGAAGAAAAGGTCATTGTACTCGGTAATCAAATCTTAATCAATAAAAAAAACAACAGTTTTCTGGCCACGAGAAAACCTGTCATGATTTTCTATAAAGATCGAGACAGCACTTACATCTCAGCGGATACGCTATTTTCAGGTAAAAACAGCAGGAAGATCTTTCCCAATGACAAAAAAGATACGCTTAGAAATACCAGTCTGTCCAAGATAGATAGTGTACGCTTCTTCAATGGTTTTCACAATGTCAAAATTTTCAACGATTCACTTCAGGCTGTGAGTGACAGTTTATATTACTCCACAGAGGATTCCACATTCAAACTTATGAATAATCCAGTATGCTGGAACAACAGCTCTCAGGTCAAAGGAGACACTATCAACCTCTTGATACAAAATCAAAAAGCAAAAGAACTTAAGGTGATCAATAATGCCATTCTGATCAATCAGACCAAAGAAGGTTTTTTCAATCAGGTAGCCGGCAGATATCTTGAAGCCATCTTCATTAATGGGAATATAGACAAGGCTTTTGTAAAAGGAAGTCCGGTGCAATTGTTGTGTAAGTATGTGAACGAATATTATCTAAAGGAAAATGATTGCATTCACATTATTGCCTCAATAGAAGCAATATATGCTGATGAAAAATTGATCCAAAAAGATAATTGGTTGCAATTGGACAAAGGAAACATTGTCGCCATAAATGGGCTGGACGGTTATGCCTTACCAAAATTGATCGATCGTTTTGAATAT
>VERM01000241.1 GCA_018882645.1 Ferruginibacter sp. | reverse complement strand
TCTCCGTATTTACCCATGAGGGTTTCGAGATTTTCCATTGCAGGTGTTTCCAGCGGCTGAAATCCGTACAATTCAAATTCCTTTCTGATCGTATTCAGAATAAAATTTCTTTTTCTCAGCGTTTCTGCTGTAAAATCTCTGGTGCCCTGTGGTATGGAGGGTTTGGACATGTATCTTGATTATTTTTTTGAATATTTATTTATGATGGCTTCACAGGTCTTATCAATTAAATCATACACTTTCACGTAACCATCTTCTTTTCCGGACCAGGGATCGGGGACATTTCTGCATTCGCCGGGATAAAGTTCTTCCAAAAAAAGTGAAACTTTGTTATCGTCAAAATCCTTTCCGCCAATTTCTTTCATATGGGCTAATACATCATTTGCCATGGCATAAATTATATCGAATTTTTTGAAATCCTCTTTGGTCAGTTTGCGGGATTGCTGGTTGCTGATGTCGATTCCATTGGCTTTGGATACTTTCTGACTGAGAGGATGGGGCGATTCGCCGTTATAAAAACCGTTTGTTCCTGCACTGTCAACGCTCCAGTTCAGGCCCGCCTTATTGGCTTTTTGCTGCAGTATTCCCTCCGCGATAGGGCTTCGGCATATATTACCCAGACAAACCATTAGGATTTTCATGTTTTATTCTAAATTATAAATCAAAAGTAAAAATGAATTTCCAATTTTATGAATTATAAATTTTGCCTTCTTAGTTGCCTCGTTATTGTCGCCGCTTTTGCCGTCGCCTTGTCTTCTGACAAGCGGCGTGATGGGTAGAAGAAAGACAATCCTTGGACCATAAATTATAGCTCCGAACATTTTCAAAGACAATAATTCCTACATTTGTTTCTATGAGATTTCAAATAATATCAGATAGTCTCCTTAAGAGTTTTGACAAAAAGATTAAAGCATCGGTTAAGAAATGCTTTCAGGAACTGGATTCAAAAGAGTTTGCTGTTGATGACTTTAAAAACTATATGATAGCCGGTGCAGTAGCATCTTCCCAAATTGAAGGCAGCACTCTTGACCTCAATAGTTTTTATCAAAGCAAACAAAACAAGACAAATAAAAAAGAGGTAAAAGAAATTGAAAATCTTCTGACCGCTTACCAATATGCAAAGCGTTACCGCCTAACCCAAAAAGGGTTATTAAAGTGCCATGAAATCCTTGCGGAAACTTTTACCAATATCACCAAAAGTCAAAAAGGAAAATACAGGAAAACAATGGTGGGAATAAGAGGATGGAGCGGGTTGGTTTATTTGGCTGTTGAACCGCAATTTGTTCAACAGGAAATGAGTAAATTGTTTGAAGATATTGACCAATTACTAAAGCAAGAACTTACACTAAAGGAAGCGCTTTATTATGCTTCATACATACATTTTGTGTTTGCAAAAATCCATCCATTCGCAGACGGCAATGGCAGAGCTGCACGGCTGCTTGAAAAATGGTTCCTGGCTGAAGTGTTAGGAGATGGGGTTTGGGGAATACCAAGTGAAAAATATTATTACGATAACAGACAGGATTATTACAGCAGTTTAAATGTAGGAGTGAATTATTACGAAACTATAGAGCGATTAAACCAAGTGTTGCCTTTTTTGATATTGCTCCCTCAGGCGGTTTGTTACAAGCCGCTTGATTAATATTATCATTACCAGTGTTTACTGGTTTTATGGTAAGTGCCCTTGTGTAAATCTCCGCCGCCTTGTCTTCTGACAAGCGGCTGTTTGAGGTTTAACTGTTTAGGGGTTTAGATATGTTTGCATTTGCTCTAAACTCATAAACATCTCAACCATTGCGTTATACGGCTAAGCAATATTGTTGTAGATTACTGGCATGCATTTTCTCATTAACTTGCAGTCCAATTTAATTTTTATGTCAGCAGATGAATTCAATCAGGAACCGTTGACTCGTCGTGAAAAAGGGTTCATTCTTATGCGCAGTATCATGGATTTTGGTATGGGAATCCTATGGATAGGGATGGGTGTTTTTTTTATATTTATAAAGCGATTCAATCCCATACTGGCTGAACGATACGATGATTTGATGATGAAGATTTTCGGAGGAGTTTGTATTCTTTACGGCTGTTTCAGGGTATATCGCGGATACAAGAAAAACTATTTGAAAGAAAGATGAGCAAGCTGATTTTTTTTTATATCTCTGTATTTTTTTCAGTCCTTTCATTCAGCTGTAAGAATAAGTCGGATGCCCCTCAATCAGTGGATACACATTCCCAAGACAGCTTATTTGTAAGTATTGATGAGTCTTTCCGTCCTGTCATGGAGGAGCAAATAGCCATGTTTGAATCTTCTTATCCAGGGAAACAAATTATTGCATCATATAAATCTGAGGTTGAATGTTTAAAAGATTTTATCAATAGTAGCCATACGCCTCTGGTAATTGTGGGTAAGGGGTTGTCTTCGGAGGAAGAGAGAAAATTTGCTTCTGCAACTCAAAATCGACTTTCATGGAATTGTATTGCATCAGATGCGGTTGTATTGGTTGCGAATGCTGCTTCTGTGGATACGCTTTTCGACCTGGATATGCTGCGAAACCAATTGTCCGGTAAAATCAAATCGGATAAAAAATTTGTTTTTGACGGAATGAATGCAACCAGTACCGTTCGGTATGTGAGAGATTCTATATTGAAGGGGGCGTCATTTGATACTTCACTGGTGAAGGCTAAAAAAAACAGTCGTGAAGTTTTGGATTATGTGGTTTCAAACAAAAATGCCGTTGGATTTGTAGGAATGAGTTGGATAGGCAATCCCGAAAACATGGATCAGGTAAAGTTGTTGCAAAAAATAAAATTATGTTATGTCCGATGCGATCTTTGTGACGACAAGCCATATGTCAAGCCTATGCAGCAGACCGTAGCTTCGAGAAGGTATCCTCTTGTGAGGCCTTTGTGTTTTTTGTCTAAAGAAGGATATCCCGGTTTGGGTGGAGAATTCATCTCTTTCTTAAAATATGAACGGGGACAGTTGATTTTCAGGCGATCTTATCTCGAGCCGGTTATGGATTTCAGCATCAGAAATGTAAATGTGAATCAAAGAATACCAAAAAATTAAAACAAGGTTAACAGATGTTTTTATAATTTTATCTTTTTTCCTTAGTCTATTTACATAAAAAAGATAAAGCGCACATTAAATCAACTGAATGACTTTATAGGTGATGCTTGTAGCAATAAAATCATAAACATATCATAAATGAAAAAAGGATTTTTACTTTCAACTTTGTCAATTTTATGCTTTCTTACTAAAAATACATTTTCCCAATCTTTGGAACAATGCAGGAGTTTGGTATAC
>VERM01000240.1 GCA_018882645.1 Ferruginibacter sp. | reverse complement strand
AGTCGGGGGTATCGGAATGAGTGCTTTGGCAAGATACTTTAAAAGCAGGGGAGTGAAAGTCTCAGGTTATGACAAAACAGAAACCCCTCTTACCAGACAATTACAACTAGAAGGGATTGATTTGCATTTTGAAGACAATGTCAATCTTGTAGATCATAATGCCGATTTGGTAATTTATACGCCTGCTATACCGAAAGAGCACAATGAATATCAGTTTCTGCTGCAAAATGGATATCCGATTCTTAAAAGAAGTGAGGTTTTAGGATTGATTACAGCGGAGTCTCTTAATATATGTGTGGCGGGAACTCATGGCAAAACGACTACCAGTACAATGATTGCTCATATTCTTAGACATAGTGGGTTTGGTTGCAATGCTTTTCTCGGCGGTATCTCGGCAAATTATGATACCAATTTCTGGAGCAGCAGGAATAATGTGTGTGTGGTGGAGGCAGATGAATATGACCGTAGCTTTTTGAAACTGAAACCAGATGTCGCAGTTATTACTGCGATTGATCCGGATCACCTGGATATATACCAAACGGAAGAAAAATTCCGTGAAGCTTTTATTGAGTTTGCATCTAAAATAAAAAACGATGGTCTTTTGATATATAAACTTGGTTTGGAAAATGAAGGTCTGGGATCATCAAGGCAAATGAGCTATAGTCTGAACAATGAACATGCTGCCATTTATGCAAAAAACATCAACCATCAAAATGGAGCGTACACATTTGATATTGTCATTAATGATGAGTTGATTTCAGGATTCAAATTGCAAATGGGAGGAATGCATAATATTGAAAATATGGTTGCAGCAATTGCTGTTGCAAGGCATTGCGGTCTTTCCGAAGAAAGTATTAAAAAAGCGGTTTCGACATTCAAAGGTGTTAAAAGAAGATTTGAATATATCATCAATGAAAAGAATGCTGTAATGATAGATGATTATGCACATCACCCGGAAGAATTGAAAACGCTGATTCAAAGTGCAAAAAGTTTATTTCCGGGGTTTAAATGTACGGTTATTTTTCAGCCTCATTTATACAGCAGAACCAGAGATTTTGCTTCCGGATTTTCTGATTCATTAAGTCTTGCTGATGAAGTTTATGTTTTACCCATTTATCCTGCCAGAGAAAAAGAAATCCCCGGAGTAAACAGCGAATTGATAGTGTCCAGGATGGATAGAAGCCGAACTTTTATGTGTTCCAAAGAAAAACTTTTGGAAATAATGGAAGCTAAATCAAAAGAAAATTCAAGCCATCTTCTTATCACATCTGGTGCGGGAGATATAGACGCAATGGTTAAGCCCATAAGTCTTTATTTTAAAAAGGAAAATAATAGTTAAATGGAAATCAGAAGAAAGATAAAATTTAAAAAAGTCCTTACCATTTCCTTTTGGGTACTATTGGGTGCGGCAGGAATCGCTTTGATGACTGCGGCAATCACTAAAAAATCATCTTCCCGCTGTTCTGCCATTGGTGTGCAAATAATAAATAATGACAGCAGTTTTGTCAGTCAAAATGAAATTATATACATTATTGAGCGTGCATCAAATGGAAAAATAATAGGTAAGCCAATAAATGAAATTGATTTATTCTCAATTGAAAATGCCATAAAGAAAGAAGCGGGTATTTTTAAGGCTGAGTTGTTTTTTGACAATCATGGGAAGCTTAATGTGATTGTTCATGAAACCCGTCCAATAGCAAGAATATTTACAACCGGAGGTAATTCTTTCTTTATTGATGGCTTAATAAACATATTGCCTGCAAATAAACACATCCCAACTCAGATGCCAATCATTACTAACTTCCCTTCTGAATTGAATAATTTGAATGCTGCAGATAGTTCTTTGTTGAAGGACATAAATGCCTTGAGCATAGATATAAGTAAAGATGCTTTCTTATCTTCTCTCATTGAACAGATTTCAATAAACAGCAATAGGCAATTTGAATTGATTCCAAAAGTCGGAGAGCAGATTATTATACTGGGAGACGCATCTGACTTAAATAAAAAATTAAACAAGTTGAAACTGTTTTATAAAAAAATAGTTTCTGAATGCGGTCTTGATAAATATGATTTAATCAATCTTCAATTTAAAGGACAAATTGTTGCTAAGTTGAAAGGCGTAAAAGACCCCTGGGCTGATTCGTTGCAAACAATCCAAAACATAGATAATCTCGCCAACTATTCAGCTCGTTTGGCAGCCGATACATTAAAAATGAATGCTGTCGCTTCGGCAGAAAATGGCACTTTGATTATAGAAAATTCAGCAGAAAGAGAAGTAATTGCCGAAGGCTCTGAGGCAGTTCAGCCTATTCCATCTGTTGTGAAGGTTACTCCTGCGCAGGAGTCTACAGTTATACAAAAAACAATAATTCAAAAGCCGATTGTATTACAACCAAACACCAATAATATCAAACCTGTTCAAAATAATAAGGGCAATGTAGCATCGACAAATAAACCCAAAGCGGTTGTTAAGATTCCAGTAGTGGTGAAGCCAAAGATGCCAACAGCGCCCAAACCGATTCTAAAGCAAGCAGTCAAAGCTGCTTCCAGCGGATCGCCAAAAGAAAATGATTATTAAAATATCAATTAATAACCCAAAAACAAACAAAACAAATACACGCATTTATGAGTAATCAAAATCCTATCATTGTAGGCTTAGATATAGGCACTACAAAAATTGCGGCGATTGCCGGCCGGAAAAACGAATTCGGCAAACTCGAGATTCTTGGTTTTGGCAAAGCCAGCAGCAATGGCGTTCAGCACGGCATGGTACTCAACATCGACCAAACCATTAAAGCAATTCAGCTGGCACTTACTAAATGCTATGAGAGCAACCCTACTCTAGATATTGAAGAAGTTTATGTGGGGATTGCTGGACAGCATATAAAAAGTCTTCAAACCAGAGGCGATATTGTCAGGGAGAGTGATGACGAGATCAGGTACGATGAGATTGAACGTTTGGTAAAAGACCAGTATCGTACTTATATTCCGTTAGGTGATCAGATCATCGATGTAATACCCCAGCATTTTACCATTGATAATTTCCCAAATATTGCGAATCCAATCGGTTGCAGAGGTGTTAAGGTAGGAGCTAATTTTCATATTATCACGGGAGATAAAAATGCGATCAGAAATATCAATAGAAGTGTAGATAAATCAGGGTTGAAAACAAAAGATCTGGTACTGCAGCCACTTGCATCAGCCGCGGCAGTTATGACCGAACAGGATCTGGAAGCAGGTGTTGCAATTGTTGATATCGGTGGCGGGACTACTGATTTGGCTGTCTTCTATGAGGGTGTTTTAAGGTATACTGCCGTTA
>VERM01000239.1 GCA_018882645.1 Ferruginibacter sp. | reverse complement strand
CTCTTAGTTGAAGGAGCACACGACTTTTCTCAAACTTCTTTTTGTACTTTTTCAGTGCCTTGTCGATGTTTTCACAATCCTTGGAATCAATAATTAACATGTTTAATACCTCCTTTGGTGAATAAATACCGCTGTTTGTTTGCGGGGTGCAAAGATAATAGTTTTGTCTAGAATAAAAAATATCTCGGAAAAAAACGAAATTTGGGCATGTTTACAGGAATAATCGAACAAACCGGCACTATTTCTTCCATTGAAAAAAAGGGAAGCAACTCTATTTTCATTATCCAATCTCCTTTGTCAGCTGAACTGAAAATCGACCAGAGCGTAAGTCACAATGGCGTTTGCCTTACGGTTGAAGCTGTTTCAGAAAGTACCTATCAAGTTACAGCCATTGAAGAAACCATTCAAAAAACCAATCTTAGCGACTGGAAAGCGGGCACAGTTATAAATTTGGAAAGGTGCATGCAGATGAACGGAAGAATGGATGGCCATATTGTTCAGGGACATGTGGATACGATCGCTATTTGTAAGGATATCATAGGGAAAAACGGGAGCTGGGAATATCGTTTTTCTATTGATGAAAAATTTGCGCCCAATATCATTGAAAAAGGATCCGTTGCCATTAATGGAATCAGTCTTACTCTGTTTAATGTAACTCAAAACGAATATACGGTTGCCATCATCCCCTATACCTATCATCATACCAATATCAACCGGCTGAAGGTTGGCGACAAAGTAAACATCGAATTTGATGTAATCGGGAAATACGTGCAACGATTCATGCAGACTCAAAAATAGTAACGGTTACGCATATACGCTCATATTTTTTTACCCGACATGGCAGTAGATATAGCAGCGTCCATAATGCGCTCTGCATATGGTCGGGAAATATCATTCAACGCCTCAATTTTTTGCTGAATAAGATTTTTATCCTCCATTGTAATGGCAAGCTGCAAGGCCTGCATTGCAGCTGCGGTTTGCAAAAGCTCTTCCTGATGAATAAGAGATGTATTCTTCTGAAGAAAATTTTCAGTGGTTTTTAAAAGCTGCTCTCCTTCTGTTCTGGCCTCTGTCAAGGCTCTCGTTGCAATATCTTCTTTAGCATGTGTGATTGAATCCAGCAGCATTTTCTCAACCTGCTCATCTGTAAGTCCGTATTGAGGCTTGACTTCAATTTGCTGAGCCACTCCGCTTCTTAATTCGTTAGCCGTTACCGTTAGTATGCCGTCCGCATTGATCAAAAATCCCACCTCCACTTTTGGCAACCCTGCAGGCATTCCAGGAATCTGAGTGAGATTGAACTCGGCCAATTTTCTGTTGTCTTTAACCAGATCCCTCTCCCCCTGATATACACTGATACGCATACCCGACTGGCCATCCACCTGGGTGGTATACTGCCTGGATGCCTTGGATGGAATTTTTGAATTTCTCGGAATCAACACATCCATCAGTCCACCGGCAGTTTCTATACCCAGACTCAAAGGTGTTACATCCAGCAACAGCACTTCCTTATTGTTTCCTGCAAGAATATCCGCCTGAATGGCGGCTCCGAGCGCCACCACCTCATCAGGATCCACGGAATCATTTACTGTTTTTCCAAAGTAATCACCCACTCTGTGCTTGACCAGCGGCACTCGCGTACTTCCGCCGACCATTACGATATTGTCAATCTCTTCTTTTTTGATTCCGGCATCTTTCAATGCCCTGTTGCAACAATCTATTGTCTTGCTCACAAGCGGTTCAATCAAATCCTCAAATTCATTCTTGGTAAGGATCAGCGACGATTGATTAAATGAATCTTCATATACATCTGCTTCAGACAAATATTTTTTAGCTGTTTCGGCTCTTAGTCTCAAACCCTGTGCAAGCAATGTATTTCCGGAGAGTTCTTCATTGCTGATGTTGTTTTGACCGGCCCAGTGCTGCACGATGCATTTGTCAAAATCATCCCCGCCAAGATATGTATCGCCATGTGTAGAGAGCACCTCAAACACGCCATCAACTATCCTCAGTATAGATATGTCAAAAGTACCCCCACCCAAATCATACACCGCAATGGTTTGCACCTGGTCTGATTTGCCAACACCCAATCCATACGCCAGACTCGCTGCCGTAGGCTCATTTACAATTCTTAACACATCTATACCTGCTAATTTACCCGCATCCCTGGTTGCCTGTCGCTGCGCATCATTGAAATAGGCAGGCACCGTAATAACCGCTTTTGTTACAGGAGTTTTAAGGATATGCTCCGCACGCAACTTCAATTCTTTAAGGATAAACGAAGAGAGCTCAACCGGAGAATAAAATGTATTGTCCACCTTTACCTTCACTAAACTGTCAGTATTGTCATCAATGATCTTGTATGAAAAAAGTGAAGTGTTTCCCAAATCACTGTATGTTTTTCCCATCAATCTTTTGGCTGAAAAAATGGTACGCTCCGGTGCAATTTCAAGATATGCTTTTGCAGCAGTACCCACTATCGGATTCCCGTATTCATCAAAATAAATCACCGAAGGCACCATCGAGCTTTCATCGTGCTCTTTGAGAACAACAGGCTTTTTTGTTTCAGGATGAATGATGGCCACCAGACTATTGGTTGTACCCAGATCGATTCCCACAATCATCTCATCCTGCTGTAAACTACCGGTCACCAGGTTAATCGGAATTTTGGCCATATTTTTCTTTTGAAAATTTACGCAAATATAAAAACAAAAAAAGACTGTCTGGATTAGACAGCCTTTTGGCTCCAAGATTTTAAAATAATATTATCGCATCAGATACATTTTTCCGTATCCTTTGTTGAAGAATTTATCCGTATCGTCTCCCTCAGCTCTGTATTTATCAAGTGACTGACCGTTGTGATTGGTGATGACCCGATAAAGATATACACCGTTCGCAAGCTTTTGCCCGTACATGTCTGTACCATCCCATTTATAATCTGTGATGTTTCTGCCGATATGAATCGGGCCTAGTTCTTCTTTGGTGATTTCCCTGACTACCTTACCCGTCACCGTAAGGATTTGTATTCTGATGTTTTGAGGAACAGTAGCGCCCGTAACTGTAAATACAAAAGCAGTGGAGGTGCTGAACGGATTGGGATAATTGAGCATATTGGAAATCATCGGCTTATTCACCACATTAAATATCACCCTGTATTCCATATTGCCCGCCTTATTGCCCATCGCGTCCTTTCCACTGACTATCAGTTCGTATTCTCCGTCAACAGGCAAATAGGGCCTAAAATCAATACTAGCGGTATTTTCACCCGATCCAAGATTGGCGGGAATGAACCGCATCGTATCTCCAAACTCAAAAGTCCGAATGGTTTGATCAGGATAGCGC
>VERM01000238.1 GCA_018882645.1 Ferruginibacter sp. | reverse complement strand
GTACAGGACAAAACAGCCATTCTGGATCGCGTAAACACCGGCGATGACATTAAAGTGTACTTCAACATCAAAGGGAGCAAGTGGGAAAAAGAAGGCAGAGTGAATTACATCACCAATCTGGATGCCTGGCGCATTGAACAATTATTGGGCAACAAAGGACAGGCCAAAACAGACAATGAATACCTTGAGCCGCTGGACACTTTCAGTTCAACCGCTTCGGATGCAGTTGATGATCTGCCTTTTTAATTGATCAAAAGATTACGTATTTGTTTTTAGGATAACTTCCTAACACATGCAAAAAAAAATAGTCCTCCGTCTCTCTCCGTCATCAGCACTGGAAGACAGCAAAATTTTAAAAGAAATTTCCTCCCATTTGGGGGTGAAACAATCTTCCGTAAACGGCTTCCACATTATTAAAAGATCTGTTGATGCCCGCAGTAAAAACATTCTCATCAACCTGACCGTCAACTGCTTTATTGACGAGCCGTTTCAGCAAAGGCCTTCTCTAGATTTTAGTTTCAAAGATGTACATTCCTCAGAGCAATCCGTCATCATCATTGGCGCCGGACCGGCAGGACTGTTCGCCTCGCTAAAATTAATCGAAGCAGGCATAAAACCTATTGTTCTGGAAAGAGGCAAAGATGTAAAAAGTCGCCGACGTGATCTGGCCGCACTCAACAAACAAGGCATCGTCAATCCGGAGAGCAACTATTGCTTTGGCGAGGGCGGAGCAGGCACCTACAGTGATGGAAAATTATATACAAGAAGCAATAAAAGAGGCGATATCAACCGCATTTTGCAACTATTTGTAAAATTTGGCGCACAAGAAAACATTCTATTTGATGCCCATCCCCATATTGGCACCAACAAACTTCCGCAAATCATTACCGCCATGCGCCAATGGATTATTCAATGCGGAGGAGAAATTCATTTTGAAAAAAAATTAATCAGCATCAAATCAAATGGCAATCAAATTGTAAATATCCATACGGGACATGGCGAAGCCATGAAAGCAGATGCCTATATTCTGGCTACCGGCCACTCCGCAAGAGATGTTTTTGAATTGCTGCATCAGCAAAAAATTCTCATCGAAGCCAAACCATTTGCATTGGGCGTGCGAATAGAACACCCTCAAACATTAATCGATCAAATTCAATACCATTGCGACCTCCGAAGTGAAAGTCTCCCTCCCGCTTCATATAGCCTGGTGAATCAGATAAATGATCATGGCGTATTTTCATTCTGCATGTGTCCCGGAGGCATCATTGCGCCGGCATCAACCCAGCCGGGAGAATTGGTAGTGAACGGCTGGAGCCCTTCAAAACGCAACAATCCATTTGCCAATAGCGGAATGGTTGTAGAGATAAAAAAAGAAGACGTACTTCAAAGCATGCCTCATTTAAAAAGCAACCCCGACCATCCGCTCATGTTCATGTATTTCCAACAAATGATAAAAAGAAAAGCCTTTGAATATGGTGGCGGTAAAATGGTTGCACCTGCTCAGCGGATGGTTGATTTTACAGATAAAAAGACATCTTCATCGCTTCCGGAAAATTCATATCTGCCCGGATTGAAAAGCGTTTCGCTGACTGAAATACTGCCCGGATTCGTTCATTCCGCACTGGCCGGCAGTTTCAAGGCCTTTGGGAAAAAATTAAAGGGCTACTATACAAATGACGCGGTAGTGGTGGCTACTGAGAGCCGAACCTCCAGTCCCGTGAGAATTCCAAGAGATGCCAACACACTTGCACATCCTCAATTACACAATCTTTATCCTTGCGGCGAAGGGGCCGGCTATGCGGGAGGCATTGTCAGCGCTGCAATGGATGGTGAAAATGTAGCGGCATCCATCATCAATAAGATATTTTCAAATTCATAATTGGGCTAAGAGCCATTTATCTACTTCTTTCAAACATTTCCACATTTTAACTGTACTTTTATCATCTAACCACAATTGATTAATATGAAGCTTTTAGAGCTACATCATCTAAAAAAATATTTCTCCTCTCAAAAAGCTGTAGACGACATCAGCTTTGATATTGAAAGAGGCAGCATATTCGGTCTGCTTGGTCCGAATGGTGCTGGAAAAACAACACTGCTCAGAATGATTACCGGCATTTTTTATCCTGACGAAGGAGAAATTATTTTCAATGGAAAGAAATTCAATCCCATAAAAGATGCTGTAAACATTGGCTATATGCCTGAGGAAAGAGGATTGTATAAAAAAATGAAAATAGGCGAGCTGGCTCTTTATCTCGCAAGATTAAAAGGTTTATCGAAAGCGGAAGCAATGGAGTCGATAAAAAAATGGTTCATCAAATTAGAGATGCAATCCTGGTGGAACAAAAAGGTTGAAGACTTGAGTAAGGGAATGGGACAAAAACTACAGTTTGTAACTACGGTTTTGCATAACCCTCAATTGATCATTCTGGATGAGCCTTTCAGCGGACTGGATCCGGTGAATGCCAATCTTATAAAAGATGAGATTTTTGCATTGGCAAAAAACGGAAGCACCATCATATTCAGTACACACCGGATGGAGCAGGTGGAGGAAATCTGCGACCATATCATTCTGGTCAATAAAGGTCAAAAAATTCTTGATGGTTCGGTTGGGGCAGTCAAACAGGAATACAAGGAAAATATATATCGCATCGGAGCCGAGGGGATTCCGGAAAATGTAATCGCTCCTTTTTTTGAAGTGATAAAACGATCGAATAACGAATTGCTGATCAAACTGAAGGAAAATGCAAGCAGAAACGACTTGCTCAATTATTTTATTGCCAAAGGAACAGACATCCATTCATTTAATGAACTACTGCCTTCACTCAATGAAATTTTTATTACGATGGTAGAAGGCTCGTCCGCAAGCAGAAAATTCCAATCTGTATAATTAAACTCAGTAAAATGAAAAAGATCTTTATAATATTAAAAAGAGAATATTACAGCAGGGTAAAGAAAAAATCTTTTCTCCTGACAACCATTCTTGTGCCGCTTGTCATCATGGCATTTTATGCCGCTATCATATTCATATCACTCGATGAGAATCCGGAAAGACAAAAAATAGCTGTCATTGATGAAGGCAAACTATTTGACGGCGTAATCGAAACTGACAGCTCTTTAACCACATTTATTCTTGTTGAAAATGAAACCGAATCTTCATTTGTGAAAAAATATAAAGAGCAAGGGTTTCAGTCCTTTTTGTATATCCCCGCATTTCAATTGGATCAACCCGGGAAATTTATTTTTCACTCCCCTTCTGCAGCGAGCATCACGACTTTGAATTCGGTAGAAAAAATGGCAAACAAAGCATTGCGCAATAAAAGGCTCTCCGCAATGGGTATCAGCGCAGAGAC
>VERM01000237.1 GCA_018882645.1 Ferruginibacter sp. | reverse complement strand
TGATAATACTGTTGATTTTAATCCATCTGCAACATCTCCGGCATTATCCGGAGCATCTTTTTCAGACAGTAAGCTGAGCAATGGCTTTACTCCTACATCCTATCGTGGAGCATGTAATGCCAACGATAACTGGTGGAAAGGCTGGACCAAATTTTAAAACTTTCACTTTGTTCAATAATAAAAAGCAGTCATCAATGGCTACTTTTTATTATTGAGATTATTCCGGAAAAATAAATCAGTGATTTATTGCAATCCATTTTTTATATTCGTCAAGCAGCAGATTCCATATAAATTTTCGGTCATAGAATTTTATAACTTTTTCTTTTGCCGAGGTTTTAAACTTTTCTGCAGTTTCAGGGTTGCTTCTTATTACTTTCATCGCTTCATATAAAGCTGTTGTATTCTTTGCAGGAAACAGAATGCCGTGCTCTCCATTTTTTACAATTTCATTACAGCCATTAATGTCAGATAAAAGCAGCGTGCAGTTCAAACAGGCCGCCTGTAGCGGCACATTGGGAAAACCTTCCCGATAGCTTGGGAATAGTAATGTATCTGCAGCGGTGAGGAATGGCCTCACATCTTCCTGAAATCCCATCGATTTTATTCGGTTATGCTTTGTAAGTAAATTCCTGTATTGATCAGGCAATGGATCCAGGTCAGGTTCTTCATTGCCGATAATCCAAAGCTGATCCTCAGGATATATATGATGCAACTGACAAAAAGCATCCAGCATTTCCATCACTCCTTTGTCTTTCACAACCCTCCCCGCAAAAATCCAAATATGACCATCATCTGGAACTCTATTGTTTTTTTTAATTTCGATTGCTTTGAGTTCTAGTTCAGGAGCAACGGAAAAAAAAACTGTATCTATACCATTGCTTGAGCCATTCCCCAAAACTTTCATTTTTTTTCTGGCAATCTTGTTTTGATGTAAGAAATCTTTTTGAACAAAGGAGTTCGGGTAAATTTGATGAGCAGCTATTGAAGTCAGCTTTTCAACAAATTTCAAAATCATTCTGCTCAGTCCTTTATATTCCATCCAAGGCAATCCTGCAATGGTATGCAGACGGATGGAAACTCCTGCAAATTTTGCAGCCCAAAGCCCAATAAGACCTGCTTTTGGCGTATGAGTGTGTACAATATCGGGTTTTATTTTTTTTAATATGCGGGTAAGTCTAATGAGGCTGATAAGATCGGAGAGTGGCGTAATTTTTCGAGTTAGCTTAACTGCGATATGCGGACAATCTTCCTGAACGATGAGACTCTCAACTTCAGTTCCTTTATCACTGATCATGGTTACATCAAAGCCATTGTCTTTCATGAATCTCATCTGACCTCTCAACAAGACTTTCAGTGCAATAGGTTTGGTCGTAATTCTGACGAGCTTAGGCATTAAATGATTTAAGAGAATAATAAACAGTTGAAAATAAAAATACCAACATGATTTTGTTTTGCCAAATTTTGAATTCGAATAAGAAAAATATTAAAGCAGAATGCTTGTATTGATTTTTATTTTCCAGTTGCTAGAAAAAAATGGAATGTGGTACCCACATCAATAGTGCTTCTGACTTCTATTTTTTGTTCATGCGCCTCGATGATGTGTTTACATATGGCAAGCCCCAGACCACTTCCACCAACTTTACGGCTTCTTGCGAGATCAGTCCTGTAAAAACGTTCAAAAATTCTGAGGCGGTGTTCTTCTGCTATTCCGGATCCATTATCAGTTATTTCAATCATGATGGTCTTATTCTCCATTTTGTAAAATCCGGCTTCAATTGTACCATTTTGTTTGCCATATTTGATTGCATTGTCAACCAGATTGATGATGACCTGCCTGATTTTTTCTTTATCTGCATATACGGCCAATGATTGTTCACTGCCTTTTTTTATAGCACATGAAATTTCTCTTTCCTTGATTTTAATCAAAAGCGAATCAAAAACATCCTTTACCAAATCCTGAATAATGAAATTCCGACAATTCAATTTCAACTCTCCACTTTCCAGTTTAGATATTTCATCAAGGTCATCCACAAGATTTACCAGTCTTTCAATATTCCTTTCCGCACTTTGTAAAAATTTTTGATTTACTTCATTATTGTGCAATGCGCCATTCAAAAGCGTATCTATATAACCCTGGATGGAAAAAATAGGTGTTTTTAATTCATGGCTCAGATTTTGCAGAAACTCTTTTCTGAAGACTTCATTTTGCTGAAGCATTTCGATTTCGTTTTTCTTTTGCTGTGCCCATTTTTCAACATCAACCGTAACCTCATCGATTCTTTTTTGAGGCAACAGGTTTTTATAGTAAAATTCTTCTCTCTTGGAGGCTTTCGTTTGTGAGATGATTTTATAAATAAGTTTGATTTGTCTGTATACGAAAGAATCAATGGTATAGGAAATCAGAAAATATGAACCGAAAAAAATAACAGCCCAACTTATCAGAGACAACCATTTATTTGGGACAAGGATTAGCAACAGTAGTGCAATCGGAACTGAGATGATCAGTGCACAAATTACAGAGAGCTGTCTTGGTGAAAAATTCTTTTTCGAAAACATTTGGATATTTCTGGCATATGCAATCTACATTGAAATGGAGAAACAGAAAAAACAAAGATGAGGCCGATTTTACAATTCAAATTTATAGCCAACACCTTTAACTGTAGTTATACAATCCATATTGAGTTTTTGTCGAATTTTTCTGATGTGTACATCTATGGTGCGGTCTCCCACAATCACTTCGGTTCCCCATACCTGACTTAGAATTTCATTTCTGAGGAAAACCTTTCCCGGTTTTGAAGTAAGCAGGGAAAGCAATTCAAATTCTTTTCTGGCGAGCAAGACTTCATTACCGTGTAGCTTGACACTATATTTTTCCCGGTCAATCTGAAGCTCGCCAATTTGCAATGTCCCGTCGTTGATGTTGACAATTCTTCTGAAAAGCGCACTTACTTTACTTAACAACACTTTTGGTCTGATCGGTTTGTTGAGATAGTCATCCGCTCCGGATTCGAGCCCTTTTACCTCTGAAATATCGTCGTTGATTGCAGTTAAGAAAATAATGAGTGTATTGCTGAATTGCGGCAGCATTCTCAGATGTTTACATACTTCAATGCCATTTTTCCCGGGCATCATAACGTCGAGCACAATCAAATCAGGGGTGAAAGATATCGCTTTCATGATGGCCTCATCCCCATTCTTGGCTGTGTATACGGTATACCCCTCAGCTTCCAAATTGAATTGTAAAAATTCCAGAATATCCGGTTCGTCGTCGGCCAATAAAATTTTCTTTTTGCTGATCATAAGAAGTAGTTACAAAATTAATTCATCATCCATAGAACCATTATTTTTTTCAACCATATTATTTT
>VERM01000236.1 GCA_018882645.1 Ferruginibacter sp. | reverse complement strand
CAGTATAAATGTATTCGGCAGCAAAATTGTTGAGCCCGGCGAAAAAATTTCTCCTTCGATTGCATTCCAATTGCAAGGAGAACTTACACTTGCCGATGCAGCAATCTTAAACATCATTGCCGCCAATAACTGGAAAAGGCCTATCTGCTTCACCTCTCTACAGGGACCAATGGCAATGGGACTGACAGATTATGTTCGACAAAATGGACTGACCTATAATTTAGTCCCTCTAGCCGAACCCCCTAAAAGAGAATTTAATACCACGCAACCTTTTATATTGAACCACATGTTAAATACCTTTAAATCTGGAAATGCAGACAATAAAGGAGTTTATTTTGATGAGGAAAACAGGCGGCACCTGATTAGCATAAGGAATAGTTATGCAGACGCTGCGCTTGCTTTCGCACAAAAAGGCACTTCAGCAGACTCTATACATGCGATTAAGCTCTTGGAAAAATGTGATCAATTGATTGATCAGAATATCATGCCTTATGGAATGGTAAGTGACTACCAGTCTAATAATTCAGCTTCACTGAAACTTTATGCAACTGCTTTGAAAGTCAACAACAAGGTATTATCCTCAAAGATTGCAAATAGCTTAGAAAAAGATTACAATCAACAAAAGGCATACTACAATTCTCTTCCTGAAAGGATGAGAGATGTGCTTAGTAAATCTGAAATCCCATATCTGATTTCAGCTTTTGCAAGCAATACCAAATGGCAGCTGGTAGGATTCAAAAACGATACGCTGACAACCCAACTCATGAATGATTGTATAATAAATCAACAGCCTATGCCTTTTCTGATTTTCAGAAACAATGATTTGGTAGGATTCTCAGGTTATTCTGAGTTTCAAACAATGGCCAGCTTGCCTGATTTCGACAAAATCTACATCGATTTCAATACAATCGAAAAAAATGGCAACAGTTTCAATTTAAATACAATCGTAAAACAAACTGATAGCCCTGATGTATTTTTGGATAATCTGAAACAAGTCAACTCCTTTAGATTTGAAGATCAATTTAATACTCTGCTCCTTTTAAAGGGCAATGAAACCTTAATAAGACTCAAAAGGTCATTCTAATTTCATAAGGAGAATATCTTGGGATGTTCTCCTTTTTTCATCATATCCCTAACATTTTAGAATCGGTTACTTTTACCTTTTTATTCATTAAATTACAGTCAGCATAAATGCTAACGAATAATGCCGTCAATTCATTTCTCTTCATTTAATCCATATGAAAGCATCAAAAAAGATTTTGAAAAGCTCCTGGATATTTTCACCCAACTACTCACATTCACAAGCGGTGATTTTAATGAAGCTATGCAATGGCTGAATGAACTGGATAAAGAATATTCACTTACCAATGACGAATACGGAATTGGTGATTTTTTGGAAGAACTGAAAGAGAAAGGATTCATCAAAGAAAACAATCAAACCGGCGAAATCGGCATTACCCCCAAAACCGAACAACATATTCGGAAAAAAAGCCTGGATGAGATTTTCGGCAAACTGAAAAAATCAAAACAGGGCAATCACAGAACATCCAAATTTGGAAGAGGAGATGAAACGAATCCGGAAACAAGACCGTTTCAGTTTGGTGATTCAATGGAACAGATCGATTTTACTTCTTCTATACGCAATGCCCAAATCGAGTTCGGTATTGATCAATTCAATCTGAAAGAAGACAATCTGGAAATAAGAGAAACTGATTTCAAGGCACAAACATCCACCGTACTGATGATTGATATTTCACATTCAATGATTCTATATGGCGAAGACAGAATAACACCTGCCAAGAAAGTAGCCATGGCGCTGAGTGAACTCATCAAAACCAAATATCCCAAAGACACACTCGATATATTGGTTTTTGGAAATGATGCGTGGACAATCGAAATAAAAGACCTGCCCTATCTGCAGGTAGGACCTTATCATACCAATACCGTTGCCGGACTTGAACTTGCCATGGAAATCTTACGAAAAAGACGCAATCCAAATAAACAGATATTCATGATAACAGATGGCAAGCCCACCTGCTTGAAAATAGGCAACAAGTATTATAAAAATAGCTTTGGGGTTGACAGAAAAATTTTGAACCGGTGTATGAACCTTGCCGCTCAATGCAAAAAACTTAAAATCCCCATCACCACATTTATGATTGCCGCAGATCCTTATTTACAAAAGTTTGTGAAAGAATTTACCGAAACCAATAATGGGAAAGCCTTTTTCGCATCACTAGACAAACTAGGTTCATTTATTTTTAAAGATTTCGAAAATGGCAGGAGTAAGGGTTTGAGGGTATAAATTCTGGAGTTAAAGTTTTTACTTTTTAATGAACTATATGAACAGCATCAAGACACTGGGAGAGTTGAAAAAATACGGATGGATTTCCAAATCCATAAAAGATGAAATTAGAGACAATCTGATCAAAAAATTAGCGTCAGATGAAAATCCATTTCCCGGTATACTCGGCTATGAAGATACCGTCATCCCCGACACAGAAAGAGCTTTACTGAGCAAGCATAATATTTTATTTCTCGGACTACGAGGACAAGCCAAAACAAGAATGGCCAGACAAATGACTGAGCTGTTAGACGAATATATTCCTGTGGTGACGGGAAGTGAAATCAACGACGATCCGCTCAATCCTGTTTCGAATTTTGCCATAGCGCTGATAAAAGAAAAAGGTGATGAGACCCCCATTACCTGGATGCACAGAAGTGAAAGATACGGTGAAAAATTAGCCACTCCAGATGTAAGCATCGCCGACCTCATCGGTGATATTGATCCCATAAAAGCAGCCAATCTTAAATTGAGCTTTGCAGATGAAAGAGTAATCCATTATGGCATTATCCCCAGGAGCAACAGATCTATTTTTGTAATCAATGAACTCCCAGATCTGCAGGCAAGAATTCAAGTTTCTCTGTTCAACATCCTTGAGGAAGGAGATTTGCAAATACGCGGATTCAAAGTCAGACTGCCACTTGATATTCTATTTATTTTCACAGCCAATCCTGAAGACTATACCAACCGAGGCAGTATAGTCACCCCTTTAAAAGACAGAATACAAAGTCAGATTCTGACCCATTATCCAAAATCAATTGAAACATCATTGTCTATCACTGAACAAGAAGCCAACTCAATCAAAGCGCAAAAAGAAAAAGTAGAAATCAGCGATCTGATAAAAAGATTGATTGAACAAGTCGCATTCGAAGCTAGAGGCAGTGAATTTGTAGATAAGAAAAGTGGTGTAAGCGCAAGATTAACCATATCTGCAATTGAAAACGCATTGAGTGCTGCAGAGAGAAGATGCATCATCAATAATGAAACAAAAACCCAAGTCTGGATAAGTGACCTTATTGGAAT
>VERM01000235.1 GCA_018882645.1 Ferruginibacter sp. | reverse complement strand
GATGTGGCGATTTGACGATGTGCTGATGTTACCAAACCCCAAACACCGCGAAGCGGAACCCCAAACACCGCGAAGCGGCTACTCCGCTTCAGCCACCACTTCCTTAACCTCAGGTATCATACGCTTCATCATTCCCTCTATGCCAGCTTTTAAAGTAATCATCGAGGAGGGGCATCCACTGCAACTTCCCTGCATCATCAGATTGACTTTACCGTCTTCAAAACTTTTGAACTGTATTGCGCCACCATCCATTTCGACTGCGGGCTTCACATAATTTTCGAGCAGTTCTTTGATGCGCTTTACCACATCATTGTCGTCGGCGCTTATGGTATTACTGCTTTCTGCTTTCATGACAGCTACCTCTTCTTCATTCACTACCGCTTTTCCTTCTTCAAGATATTCTTTTAAAAACTGCTTCACGGTAGGAATAACATCCTGCCAGTCGTCTGTTTCATTTGTTTTGGTCAGCGTAACAAAATTGCTGGCTATGAAAACAGATTTGATAAACGGGAAGCTAAATAATTCCTGAGCCAATGGAGATGGTTTTGCACTTGCTTCATCAGGGAAATCAATGCTTTTCCCCGGATACAATAATTTATTGGCTACAAATTTCATCGTCTCCGGATTGGGCGTCATTTCTGTGTAAATACTGATTACGGGATTTCCTGTCTTTATCATAACTAACTGTTTTATGCAAAATTAACCCCTAATGGCAAAAAAGGGTTTTACGAATTAAAGAAAAAACAGATTGGTTGGAGAAATTTCTTATTTCGGAAATACATTCTCTAGCCCACGGTTTATTGTTTGAATGTAAAAGAAAAAACGTGTTGAATGTTGTTGAAAATGGTTGAATGTTGTTGAAGCTTGTCCTGGCAATTAAACTTTGCAAACCTATCAAACCTTTCAAACGTCTAAAATCCCACCTCCGGTGGCAGTTAATCCCTGAGGCAACGCACAGAAAAACCGTTTGTCTTAGTGAAGTCGTACCCGTTCGCTTTGCCGTTATAGTAATACAAGAAGCGGCTCCAGGCACTGCTAGCACTACCCTCAGTAGAACTCCACCAGTAATCGCCGCTGCCAACGTTGTAGAATGTACCATTGTTGGCGCGGCTACCGCCCGGGAGACCTAAGAAGCCGGAACTGTTTGAGCCATTGCCTCCATCTTTCCATTCCGTTTTGGATTTCATCTTGTCACCGGCAACTTTCGCCCCGCCTAAAAAGTTGGTAAGTATAGTCCATTCATCATCGCTGGGTATATGCCAGCCTTTGGGAGCAAGGCCCCTGGGATCATTCACCGCATACCAGTTGTATAACTTACCGTATTTCTCTCCGTTCTTCGGATCATTGTCATAATAGCACCAGGCAGGTTTACCTTTTTCGCCGGCCTTTACCCATTCCTCTTCTGTCTTCGCTTCGGGGATTAGATCTCCGTTTCTAAATTTATCTATATTCAGGTTTTCAGACATCCAGACTTGTTTGCCAATCGTTACAGTCTGGGCTTGAGAGGAAAGTAAAAAAGCAAAAGTGAAAAGTATAAAGAATGAAAGCAGCTTTTTATTCATGGCAATCGTTTTTTCAAAAATAAAGCATTGTGTTGATTTGTTTATTTGTTGATACGTTGAATATAGCCCACGGTTTATTGTTTGCCCACGGTTTATTGTTTGCCCACGGTTTAAACCGTGGGCTAGTTTAGATTTTCTTCAACGCCTTCAACTATCTTCAACCGAAATAATATAGCATCGCCACTTGTGAAAACACAAGGCGCATCATTACTCCCCTCTCAACTGTCACATCAGCACATCGACTCATTATCACATCACAATCCTCAGCTTCGCATAATTAAGCATGATCTTTTTTTCTCCGTTCAGCTCAAACTGAATCGTAGCAATGGGATTATGTGCCGCACCTTCCATTTTTAAGACGGTTCCAAAACCGAATTTCTGGTGTTCCACTTTTTGTCCGGCCTGCAATTGACTGGTATCACTGGCTTCGAAGTTTTCAGACGGAATATGTTGTTGAACCTGCGGACGCGCAAGCGGAGTGGAAATTTGTGACGGTGCTGAAGGCTTCCTTTCGGGAGAATTGCCAAAACCCCGTCGCATTCGATCATAAGCACTTCCTCCATTCCATCCCCCACCGGCATTGTTACGAGAACTACTACCGGAATAACTCTTGTCTAAGTAAGACTCATTGATTTCTTCCAGAAAACGGCTAGGCTCATTTTGCTGCAACTGACCAAAACGATAACGCGCATTGCAATAACTGAGAATTAAATGTGATTTTGCCCGGGTAACAGCCACATAGAAAAGACGACGCTCTTCTTCCAGTTCCTCGCGTGTATTGATGCTCATCGCATTAGGGAAAAGCGTTTCTTCCAAACCACCAACAAATACTACAGGAAATTCCAATCCTTTGGCAGCATGTATGGTCATCAACTTCACCACATCTGATTCGCCTTTATCATCATCCGCATCGGTGAGTAAAACAATTTGTTGTAAATAACTTCCCAGTCCTTTATCTCCTACTTCTCCGTCTTCTTCATTCAGGGGAGTTTCGGTAAACTCTTTAATAGAGTTTAGCAACTCCTGCACGTTTTCATAACGTGCAAGCCCTTCCGTAGTTTTATCATTAAAAAGCTCTTTAACAATATTGGTACTCTTTCCTACAATAATGGCCAGATCATACGCATTCTTTTTTTGTAATTCACTCTGAAACATTTTGATCATCGTTACAAATCCGTCTATGCTTTCGAGTGTTCCGCTCTTAAAACCATAAATTGCCGCATTGGTAAGAACATCCCAAACGCTTTGGTTGTGTGTATTGGCTATTAATACGAGTTTATCAATGGTTGTTTTACCAATACCCCTTGCTGGATAGTTTATAATACGCTTCAACGCCTCTTCATCTCTAGGGTTGACTATCAAACGCAGATAAGCAATGAAATCTTTAACCTCTTTGCGTTGATAGAAACTCATGCCGCCATAGATGCGATAAGCAATTCCCATTCTGCGTAGCGACTCCTCAAAACTCCGGCTTTGTGCATTCGTTCTGTAAAGAATAGCAAAATCTCTGTTGAAAAAATGATGACGCAATTTGAATTCCTGAATCTTATCCGCTACCATCTTGCCTTCATCATTGTCGGTCATGGTACGTACAAGTTGTATTTTTTCTCCCTGTCCTTTATCGGTAAATAATTTTTTTTCAATCTGCCCCTTGTTGTTGCCAATAATTTCGTTTGCAGCATCCAGGATGATTTTTGTACTGCGGTAATTCTGTTCCAGTTTTATAACAGCCACATCATCATAATCCTTTTGAAACTGAAGAATATTTTCTATTGTTGCTCCGCGAAAACTGTAAATGCTTTGTGCATCATC
>VERM01000234.1 GCA_018882645.1 Ferruginibacter sp. | reverse complement strand
GTTCACGATGAGGGATAAATTCCAGCGTACATATGGAGTGTGTGATTTTCTCAGTGCTGTCACTCTGGCCATGAGCAAAATCGTACATTGGATAGATGCACCACTTATCACCCGTACGGTGATGGTGTGCATGTTTAATCCTGTAGATGATGGGATCGCGCATGAGCATGTTGGTGTGTGCCATATCAATTTTGGCACGTAATACTTTTTCGCCGTCTTTATATTTACCTTCCTTCATTTCAGTAAACAAAAGAAGGTTTTCTTCAATTGATCGATTTCGGTATGTACTGTCTTTCCCGGGTTCAGTAGGTGTGCCTTTTAAACGGGCGATATCTTCTGAGCTGCTGTCATCTACATATGCAAGGCCTTTATGGATAAGTATTACAGCATATTGATAGAGGTTGTCAAAATAATCTGAAGTGTAGAGTTCAGATGTCCAGTTGAATCCCAGCCATTGGATATCTTCTTTGATACTTTCTACGTATTCAGTATCCTCTGTGGTTGGATTGGTATCATCAAAGCGTAAGTTTGTTGCACCTCCGTATTTTTTTGCCAGGCCAAAATTGAGGCAAATGCTTTTTGCATGTCCAATGTGTAGATACCCGTTTGGCTCGGGTGGGAAACGGGTAATAATGGATTTGTATTTTCCTGTTGCCAAATCATTTTCAATGATTTCTTCAAGAAAATTCAGACTTTTTTCTTCGCTGCTCATATTAATTATTCGGAAAGGCGAAATTACGACAATATATTTTTAGGTTGAAGATGTTTAAGGTCTTCAAAGGGTTAAACAAATTCAATAGTTTCAAGAGTTTCAAGAGGTTCAAGAGGTTTGGAAGACTAATTCACAGCGATCTCGATGGTTGCACCTATGCCTCTTTCTTTAATGGCATCGCACATAGGGCTTAATTTTTCGTATCTGTCTTTCTTTACCGCATATTTTCCTTTGTGGTGAATAAACAAGGCGCATTGTTCGGCCTGCTCCTGAGTATGTCCACAAATCTGGATGAGCGTTTCGATTACCCAATCGAACGTGTTTACGTCATCGTTCCATACCAGAAGAGAGTAGGGCGGCTCTGTAATGGTGATTACATCGTTAAGGACTTCCTCGGAAGTCTTGGTCTTATGTATAGATACACTACTCATTTTTACAAAATAATGCCAATTCTTTTATTTTGAAAAGATTTGTATAATGATTTTGTTTTTTTGATAAAAGAGGTTAAAATTTTTGTCGAATATGATTTAACCTTATCTTTGCAATCCAATATTTAGGGAGCATAGCTCAGTTGGTTTAGAGCATCCCGCCTGAGGCGGGAGAGTCCGCTGAGAAAAAATATTTTATACTATCTAATTGATAGTAATGATTTAGGGAGCATAGCTCAGTTGGTTTAGAGCATCTGCCTTACAAGCAGAGGGTCCGCGGTTCGAGCCCGTGTGCTCCCACAAAATTCCTCGCTTTATGCGGGGATTTTTTTATGAAAATATACCATGCCTATATTTTATACTCATCATTAAAAGATGTCTACTATATTGGCTCTACAGGAGACAGTTTGGAAGAACGTTTGCGAAGACATAATACTAATCACAAAGGATTCACCGGATCTGTCAATGACTGGGTTTATTTTCATGTTGAAGAGTATTCGTCAAAAGAAGATGCTGTCAGGAGGGAGAAAGAAATCAAGTCGAAGAAATCCCGGAAGTATATAGAGTCATTAAAGAATTAATTGGTTTAGAGCTATCCCGCCTCTGGCGGGAGGGTCCGCGGTTCGAACCCGCACCGCTTTGCGGTACAAGTAATGCTCCCACAAAATTCCTCGCCAAGGGCGGGGATTTTTTTTATGAAAATATATCGTACCTATATTTTATACTCTACATTAAGAGATGTCTACTATATTGGTTCTACAGGAGATAGCTTGGAAGAACGTTTGCGAAGACATAATACGAATCATAACGGGTTCACCGGATCTGTCAATGATTGGATGTATTATTATGTAGAAGAGTATTCGTCAAAAGAAGAGGCTGTTAGAAGAGAGAAAGAAATCAAGTCGAGGAAATCCCGGAAGTATATTGAGTCGTTAAAGAAGTAATTGGTTTAGAGCTATCCCGCCAGAGGCGGGAGGGTCCGCGGTTCGAACCCGTACCGCTGTGCGGTACAAGTTATGCTCCCACAGAGCCCATAGTAAAATGTGTATTTTTCATGATTTATTACACTTGCATTTTGTACTCTTAGCGCCGCCTCCTTGTGTTTTCACAAGCGGCGATAGCGAAATTGAGACTCTCATTAAATTAGCATATTTATTTGCTAAATAAGTATTTGCAAAGCGTTACTACCTCAATACCTCAATAATAAAAATATGCAGAAGCCAACCGATATTTTATTGTTGAATCTCTAATAATCGCCGCCTTTTGTTCTCATAAGCGGCGGCAAGAATTTCAATTGTCTAAATATTCAAAATTGTATTAATGAATTACATTCTATGAAGTCAATTGTAAATATTAATATAACAGCTTTAATGCTTATTTAAGTCCCAAGTAATGCATAATCCATAAAAAAAAGTAACTTCAACTAATCATGATATAATTGTCATTGTCAGAATTTAATAAATATATTTAAAATGATTATCAGAGCAATAAACACGATACTTTTATTCGTACTCTGCTTGAATATAGTACAGGCGCAAACAGACAAAATTTATGAGTCGTTTTCAGAAGCACTGAAAAATCCTAATAATGTTTATCAGCTTGATCTCGGGAATCAAAAACTTAAATCGCTCTCACCTGAGATCGGTAAATTTAAAAACCTTAAAACGTTGTGGCTGAACAATAACAATCTGGTTGATCTGCCCGATGAGATAGGTCAATTGGTGAAACTGGAAATGTTATGGCTTGATTATAATCAGCTGACGAGACTGCCGGAGTCAATTGGTAATCTGGTTAATCTTACCACTTTAGGCGCACAACGAAATCAACTGTCAACATTCCCTCAAAGTTTTTATCGTCTCCAAAAATTATCCTATATTGATTTTGCTGAAAATAATTTTATTGACATTCCTGAATCTGTTTTTCAGTTGAAATTGCTCGAAAATCTTGATTTTATGAGCAATAAAATCAAATTGATTTCACCTTCAATTTCTGTGCTGAAAGAATTAGCAATACTTAGATTATCCTATAATCAGATTGAAACTATTCCGGATCAAATTGGTCAACTGACGAATCTGACTGAACTGTCTCTGAATGGGAATAAACTCATATCAATTAGTGGTGCTATCGGTAATCTAAAGAAATTGGTACGAATGTATATTGCCGGGAATGCCCTGACTAAACTTCCTCCTGAAACCGGAGGCTTGACCCAACTCAAAGAACTGATTGCGGAAAAGAATGCCTTATCAAAC
>VERM01000233.1 GCA_018882645.1 Ferruginibacter sp. | reverse complement strand
GAGTAATACCATAACTCTCATCCAGTGCACCGACAACAAATACAAGAGCAGGCGTGCAAATCAGGGTATCACTTTCACAATAAAAAAATTATTTGATTCTTTTCATCAGAATAAAATACCCACAGAGATCACCTTTTTTCTTTTTATTTACCTGCAAAGGCTTAATCATGAATTGCTGGCTTGAAGTAGGTATGTAGGTAAAGCTGATAATATTTCCATCCACATCTCCCCACATTTTTTTTTGGTATACCACCTGATTTTCTTCCCAATCATACATTCTGACTTCATATAGTCTAGAGGTCATTTCACCAATAAAAACAAATTCGTACCATGTACCCTGATAGAGCGGAAAAATGACAGGCAATTCGTATTGACTTTCCATTGTTACAGAAGCTTCCTTAATGACAGCCCAGCCTTTATCAATAAATAATTTTTTTATGCTGTCTGCCTGTGCTTTTATATCAGGATTGTCACAGGCTTTCTGTCTTATTACTTCTTCCTGACCGAAGGCAGCATTGAAACTTAAAAAAACGTAGATGAATAGAAATACTCCGAATGATTTTTTCATTTTACTAAATGATTATTTTTTACAAAATATATTTTTGATAGTGTCTAATGGATGAGAATCAGTGTGCCCTTCTTTTCAATCTGCTTGTTGGTATAATCTGTACCTTTTATATACCAAACATAGGTACCCGTTTCCTGAAGTGCTCCTTTATACTTGCCATCCCATCCTGATCCAATTTGTCTCGTACTATAAATCATTTGTCCCCATCTGTTGTAAATATTGAATCTATCCAGGCTTTTGATGCCCAATGCGACGGGCTTTATTACATCATTTAATCCGTCTCCATTGGGGCTGAATGCATTAGGGATGTAAAAATCTGGTATAACTGTAAAATACTTTACAGATATGGTGTCTGTATCATTACAGCCTGCCGCATTGCTTACTTTCACCACATATTCTATATCGCTCAGAGGGTTGGATATGGGATTGGATTTATTCGGATTGTTCAGCCATTGTGCCGGAGTCCATTGATAAATTGTTCCTCCTGTAGCATTTAACTGAAGCGGTTGTCCTGATACAACTGATGTATCTCTGGGCCCTGCATCAGCTGTTACTTTTTCAACAGTCACTCTCACGGTATCAAATGAGGGTTTTGGACATCCTGCATTGTCTGTGACACCTACTACATAATCAATAAAACCTGCGGGCTGATTGAATATAGTTGGATTTCCAATATTGGGATTATCGAGATAAAGTGCAGGGCTCCATATATAACTTATCCCGCCGCTCGCACTCAGTTTTGCGGTGCCACCGAGGCAAATCAGTGTATCTTTTCCTGCTCTGGCATTGGGGTAAGGGATGGTATTGATTTTTACTGAATCAGTGTCGAAACAAGTGCCCACAAATCCTTTGACATAGTAAGTGGTGGATGGAAGTACAGGAACCGCAACCGGATCTTTGATGCTGGTATTGTTTAACGTAGGATTATTTGTCCAGGTGTATTTGATTGCATTTCCGGTTGTTTTCAATATTACGGAATCCTTTCTGCAAATAGTTGTGTCATTAATTGTGTTGACATCAACCGATGCGATTACTTTTACTTTTACAGAGTCTCTCAGCAAGCATCCGGAATTATCTTCGAAATTGACGAAATAAGTTGTATCAACCGATGGATTTACAATGGGATTGAGACTATTGAAATTCGAAATGTTATATGCAGGAGTCCAGGAAATACTACCTGTAGAGGTGGGATTTGTGTTCAACTGAAGCCTGTCGGCTATACATATGATTGTGTCTCTCGTAGACAGGTTCAGTTGGGGTTTATCTACTATGCTGATTGTTTTCGTGATGGTATCATAACAACCTCTGTTGCTTCCGGCAATCAATGTAATTGAATAATTTCCTGGCGTAGTAAAATTATAAACGGGGTTTTTTGCACTGCTTGTATCTGCATTTGTATTCAATACCCCAAAATTCCATTTCCAAGAAGTGACAATTCCGAAATTATGTACGGATTTGTCTGTAAAACTTACCGGCACATCTTTACATCTTGGGGCATTATCGGTGAAATTGGCGTTAAAATCCGGATATACTTTTAGTATTGTGGTGGTGGAATCTGCACATGATGTACCTCTGTTGACTACAAATTTTACAGTATAATCGCCGGGAGAAGAAAATGTGTGAGATGGCGTTGGTGATGTTGAAATATTATTTGCTCCGGAGAGCGGATCACCGAAATCCCAGTAAAAACTTTGATTGAGAGGAGACTGACTTTTATTTTTAAAATCAAAAGTATAACCGTCACATGTTATATACTCCGGAAGAAGTTCGGCATTGGCAAAGTCACAGGCAGCAACGGTGATGATAAAATCTTTTCTGTGTGTATCAATAAATTTTCCGTTTCTGTAAGAGCTTACACAGACCGAGATGACATATTTTCCCGCAGAAGGCGCTATCCCTGAAATGATTCCCGTTTGAGGATTGATATCGGCTTTAAGTCCTAATGGTTTTGAACCGCTGAATCCTGAAATATAATCTACAGATCCATACGGAGGAACACTGGGTGTTATATTCCCTGCATTTTGTGCAGCACCTCCATTAAAAGCGTCGCATAGGTTATAAATCAAATCATCACCATCGGGATCATTGGCGCTGAAATCCAGGATGAAACTATTGTTGAAACAAACAATTGAAATGCCTTTGGAAAACCGGGGTGCATTGTCAAACTGCTGATTATTTAATGAGTTGAGTCCCGGTATTGTTGATGAATAAGTTGCTCCGGCACCGTTTACGCCGTTATCGATATTATTGATGTTATCGATTCTGCAACATGTTTGGTATGCAGCTGTATATCCTTTACTATTATTTTTAAGCGTAACCACAAAAGAATAGTATCCTGCAGTATATCTCAGGCTGGGCTGATTGGAAATGCAAAGTGGCACATTGACAATGGGCAGGGTTTCGACTTTAAGTAAATCCACATCAAATGTCGGTAAGGTTCCAGCTCCTCCGTAGGGCTCATTGTTGTCATTATTATACACCCCAATTCTAACAAACGGCGGCATGTCTGCACAATCAAAACAACTTTCATCCCTGAATAAAATAAGCGTAATGCGATAGGTTTTGGTTGATGTAGTGCTGGATAAAATATCATAATACATTTCGCCGCCGGAAATGTGTTTTGCATGGGAATGTAATGATGCAAAAACCCAAAACAGTATGCATAAAATTTTTTTCAACGGTGTAAATTAAATATTATTCGCGATTGAAATGTTTTTAATCTGTTACAGAAGCTAAAAACTTTGCTAATATTGGATTGGAGAGTTGTTCCTCTTCTATCATGCCCATATGCCCGGAGTGTTCCAGGGCATGAAAATGACACAATTCAGGAA
>VERM01000232.1 GCA_018882645.1 Ferruginibacter sp. | reverse complement strand
TACTGTATTCTGCCGCTTATTGTCTGGCAACTATCGGATTTTTTGCCATTCTATCCAGAATGAAAGATTATACCATCGAAGGCTTTAACGGATTGGGTAAAGAGCAGCCTTTGCTGGCTTTTGCTGCAACTGTTTTTTTATTGTCTCTTACCGGAATTCCTCTTACTGCAGGATTTCAAAGTAAGTTTTTCATGTTGATTGCTGCTGTGGAAAATGGCCACCACTACTGGATTGTCGTTGTGGCTGTATTGCTTGCCGCAGTCAGTGCTTATTATTATTTCAGGGTCATTCAGTCGATTTATTTTAAAGAGTCTTCTCAAGCTGAAATTATTTCCGGCACCATCAATCCTTTGTTTAAATTCATATTGCTGGTTGTGGTATTGCTGATTGTTGTCATCGGCATCTATCCTGAATGCATAGTCGGCTGGCTTTATTGGTGATTACTTACTTGATTTATCCCTGTTCGTAAAGGAGCTTTCCTATCTATCTTTGTAATATCTTACTGAGATGAACTACAAAGACACTTTGGCTCTTTCCTGGAGAAACATCAGATCGAATAAACTTCGTACAGGCATTACTGTTATAATTATTGCCCTGGGTATTTTTGCGTTGATACTTATTATTACAGCTATCCAGGCAGCTAGCAATAGTCTTACATCCAGTTTTTCCACTATGGGATCCAATGCCTTCAGCATCAGGTATAAAGAACGTACATTCAGTTTTGGCGGGGGGGGCGGCCGCAGGGTCAATACGGTTAAATCAAGCAAAGGCGCATTGAGAGAGAAAAGATCCAATACCGGCATACCGATAAACATTGATGAAGCAAGACTGTTCAGAGAACGTTTTTCATTTCCCGGCTCCAAAGTAAGCATCGCACTAAGGGGGCCTGCTGCCATTGTTGTAAATACCGGCAGCGCCAAGACAAATCCTGAAATCAATATGTTTGGAGGGGATGAAAATTACCTCGAATTGAATGGGTATAATATTGCTTACGGTAGAAATTTTTCTCCGGCTGAAGTTGAATCGGGTTTGAATGTATGTATGATTGGTAATGCGGTTGCTAATAAATTATTCCCTGGAAATTTGGCAAAGGGGATAGATCAGGTGATTCAGGTAGATCAGATTCCTTACAGGGTTATTGCCATCCTTGAGGATAAAGGGTCCAGTGCTTTTTTTAATACTAGTAAAATCGTTGTTGTTCCCTTCAATAAGGTAAGGATGCTTTATGCAAATCTTTCCAGCAGTTACAATATTGCCGTTCAGGTATTGGATCTGAAGAATATCGATTTGGCAATTGGAGAGGCGAAAGCCATTTTCAGGCCTATTCGCAAGCTGGATGTAAAAGAGGCCGATAATTTTTACATTGATAAAAGTGACAGTATTGCGGCTACCTTACTTACCAATCTGGGTTTTCTGGAAAAAGGAACAATTGGAATTGCATTTATAACGCTCATCGGGGCTGCAATCGGTTTGATGAACATCATGCTGGTAGCGGTAAATGAAAGGACCAAAGAAATCGGTTTGGTTAAAGCTTTGGGAGGCCGACGAAAAGATATTCGTGCGCAGTTTTTGTTTGAATCAGTTTTGATTAGTTTGATGGGTGCACTGGCAGGAATTATTGCCGGTGTTTTGCTGGGAAATTTGGTAGCTGTGCTGTTGCATACCGGTTTTGTGGTGCCCTGGGGCTGGGTAATTGCGGGAGTGTTGGTTTGTTTTGTGGTTGGATTGATCGCGGGGTTGTATCCGGCATACAAAGCCTCTAACCTCGATCCAATTGTTGCGTTGAGATACGAGTAATCTTCTTGTCAACCAGATTTATGTTAATTAATGATTAATAAAACGGAAAAATTGTTTTCCAAATTGTGGATTTCAAATAATTTATTAAATTGTGACCCATATGAATAATGAAGCATTTCATAATTCATTTATTTTAAATTTCACTTTTAACCAAACTAAAACAGATTCTTATGGCAGACATTAAACCAGCTGCAAAAAACCCTACAAGTCCAAAAGCGAAAAATTCAAGCAATATTGTTTCAATTTTAGCTCCTATAGTTTGTATTATTGCAGGTTACCTTATCTGGAGGTTTTATTTTGGAGCATCATCCAACTTCAGCGATAAGCTCCCCATCAATAAAACGCAAGGATTCTGGCCCACCAGGGAGAATCCAAATGCAGACAGTGTGTTTGCCAAAATGTATTTGGGAGGAATCATTGTTCCTATTCTAATTGGAACTTTTCTGACCATGATCACATTTGCTGTTGAAAGATTCTTTGCGGTTATCAAAGCTTCCGGTTCCGGGAATCCCAAAAATTTTGTTCGTAAGGTGCAGATGCACTTGGCAAACAAAAATATTGATGCAGCGATTGCGGAGTGTGACAAGCAAAAAGGATCTGTCGGCAACGTAATGAGAGCTGGTTTGAATCGCTATAAAGAATTGATCAACAATAACGAATTGTCTACAGATCAAAAAGTTTTGGCCATACAGAAAGAAGTAGAGGAAGCTACGGCATTAGAACTCCCTATGCTTGAGAAGAATCTAGTATTCTTATCTACTATCGCTTCTATTGCAACACTATTGGGATTGTTGGGAACGGTACTGGGTATGATTCGCTCATTCTCGGCCTTGGGTGAAGATAGTGGAGGAGGAGGAGCTGCTGCCAGTAAATTGTCTGTAGGTATCTCCGAGGCACTATACAATACTGCTTTGGGAATTGGTACTTCAGCTTTTGCAATTGTATTTTATAATATTTTCACTACAAAAATCGATGCGATTACTTATGGTATAGACGAGTCCGGATTTACCCTGACTCAATCATTCGCATCACAATATAAATAATGTAGTAATACAACTGAAGCAGAAATTTTTATACAATGCCTAAAGTTAAAATACCCAGAAAGAGCACTACGATAGACATGACGGCTATGTGCGACGTGGCTTTCCTGCTGCTTTCTTTCTTCATATTGGCAACCAAACAGAAGCCACCTGAAGCGCTATCGGTAACAACTCCTTCTTCAGTATCGTCTAAAGCGGTACCCGATAAGTCGATAATGATTACCCTGACCAAAGACGTCAAGGCTTTTTTGGAAATGGGAGAGGAGACCAGAAAATCTGAATTGTTGGAAAACATCAATTTGGTAAAAAATTTAGGCCTTACAGATGCTGAGTTGACTAAATGGAACAAAACTCAGTTTATTGGTTTGCCCCTGAATCAAATTAAGAGCAGTCTTTCCAAATCTGAAATCCCTGCATCCAGGATGCCCGGTATTCCTTTAGACAGTGCCAATAATGAAATGATAGACTGGGTGAAGAGTATTAGTAATGCTTATGCAGGAACGGATCAGAATGAATTGCAAAATCTGCTTTTGGTCAAAGGTGATGGGCAAGCATTGTATCCTTC
>VERM01000231.1 GCA_018882645.1 Ferruginibacter sp. | reverse complement strand
GTGATATAGCGTGAAGGCTGCACAATTGGAGATGAATATGGTTGCGGAAGGGTACAACGCGAGCAGAAGCATGAAGCGGATTAACGAGACCATCGAAGCCGAGATGCCCATAGCAAATACCGTATATAAAATCCTTTGGGAAAATCTTCCGGCAGCTGAGGGATTCAAACAAATTGAAGAGACGCTCGTTTAATGATTAGCTGATTTTTTCCAGAATCAATTTTTTTACCTCCGTAATGGGAATTCTGATCTGTTCCATGGTATCTCTGAAACGTATAGTTACTGTATTATCTTCTTTGGTCTGATGATCTATCGTCACACAAAAAGGCGTTCCAATTGCATCCATTCTTCTGTAACGCTTTCCGATGGCGTCTTTTTCTTCATAAAAACAATGAAAATGCGGCTTACATTCATTTAGAAGCTCTCGTGCAATTTCAGGGAGGCCATCTTTCTTTAAGAGTGGAAGAATTGCTAGCTTGGTGGGGGCGATTTTTGGAGGTATTTTCATCACTACTCTGCTGTCTTCAGTGCCGTCTTCTTTTTTCCACTTTTCTTCCTGATAAGAAAGACTGATAACAGTTAAGAATAGACGATCTAGTCCCACGGAAGTTTCTACCACAAAAGGGGTATAGTTGCCATAAGGCTTACCTTCTTCATTTAAATCATTGTCGTAATACTGAATTTTCTTTTTACTGTATTGCTGGTGCTGGCTTAAATCATAGTCGGTACGGCTGTGTATACCCTCCAGTTCTTTCCATCCAAAAGGAAACTCGAACTCTATATCCAGAGCCGCGTCAGCATAGTGAGCGAGTTTGATGTGGTCGTGATATCTGAGCTTTTCGGCAGGAATACCAATACTTTCAAGCCATTTTTTTCTGGTTTCCTTCCAATAGTTGTACCACTCCTTTTGTGTGCCAGGGCGGACGAAAAATTGCATTTCCATCTGCTCAAACTCGCGCATTCTGAAAATAAACTGACGAGCCACGATCTCATTTCTAAATGCCTTTCCGGTTTGGGCAATACCAAATGGCATCTTCATTCTTCCTGTTTTCTGTACATTCAGAAAGTTGACAAAAATGCCCTGAGCTGTTTCCGGTCTGAGATAAATCGTATCGGCTTCCTCTGCAACACTCCCGATTTGGGTGCTGAACATGAGGTTAAACTGACGGACATCTGTCCAGTTGCAGGTTTTGCTGATGGAGCATTTTATATTGTTGGAGGTAATGAGATTTTTTAATCCAGCCAAATCATCTTTTGAGAGCAGCTGATCCATTTCAGCAATTAGCGCTTCCCCTACAGATTTTTCCAGGGTTTCAACGTGTGCTTCGATCAGATGATCAACGCGATATCGTTTGTTGCTGTCTTTATTATCGATCATTGGATCGCTGAAATTATCTACGTGACCGCTTGCCTTCCATACGGTGGGGTGCATGAAGATGGCGGCATCTATGCCAACAATATTATCGTGCAGCTGCGTCATGCTTTTCCACCATTCGTCACGCAGATTTTTTTTGAGCTGGGCACCCATTTGTCCATAGTCATACACAGCACTTAAGCCGTCGTACAATTCGGAAGACTGAAAAATATAGCCGTACTCTTTACAATGAGAGATGATTTCCTGGAAATGGTTGATTTCGTTTGCCATGGGCGCAAAGATAATTCAAAGATTGAAATGATTCTTGTTGGCTGATTTTGAAGTTTGTCGATTTGAAGTTTGTCGATTTTGTTAGCCCACCGTTTAAACGGTGGGCTAACAAAATGACGGGATAATAATCAATATTTTACGTGCTAAAAACATAAAATTTACCGCTATTTTACAATCATTACACTCAAAATTTCAATTTATCTTACATCACAATGTCACATTCTTTCTATAATGTTTGGATTCATACTGTATTTGCTACAAAAGACAGGTTGCCACTAATCACACTCGATTTAGAAGAAGTTTTATACCCTTTTTTACATGACGAATTTAATGAGTTGGGCTGCAAGCTGAAAATTGTCAACGGTCTTTCTGACCATATTCATTGCTTGTTTTTGTTAGATTCCCAAAAATCCTATTCAGCGGTGATGAAGCAGATCAAAGGGGCTTCCTCTCATTACATTAATCAAAACAACCTTCTTCTTGAAAAATTCTCCTGGCAAAAAGGCTATGCTGTATTTTCAGTTAGCCAATCTCAAGTAAAAGATGTTTATGAATATATCAAAAACCAAAAAATACAGCAAGATAGTTTGGAAGAGGAAGGGATTAAATTATAATGCAATCTCCCAGCCCACCGTTTAAACGGTGGGCTAAGTTTAAACGGTGGGCATAAAAAAACCCGGAAGATTCCGGGCTTTAATATTTTGGCTTCGTTAGTGATTAAATTTTTATTGTTTAAATAGGATGTTGGAAGCCTTGGTCTTTTTCATTGGATCGGATTTTGGTTGGCTTTCAAAGGTTAGGATTGGATTGGCTTTCTTAGTAATATTGGATGCATAATTTTCATTTGATTGGATTTGTTGGCTTTTAAAAGGATTGGATATTTTCTTTGTTCTTATCTGATGTAAAACTACTTCGCTCTGAAATAATCTCCAATCATTTAATAAATCTATTTCTAAAAATCGGTTGATGTACTTGGATTGTTTACGTATAGATACGTATTTTGTGTTTTGAACAACATAAGAACCTCTATGAAAAATTTTTTCATTCTATATATATCGCTTTTATTAATCCCGATTTACTCGATTGCTCAACAGGAAGCCACAAGCAAAAATGGAAAAAAGGTAATATTATATGAAGATGGCACATGGAAATACGCCGATAATGAAAATAAGAGCAGTATAAATATTTTCAGAATTGAACATCTTGAACTGCCAAAAATCAATTCAGAAGATGATGTCGTTCACCACAAAGGATTTAGTCTTTGTTATAATGAAGCGCATGAACAATCCAACTGGGTTGCATATGAACTTACAGATCAAAAAACTGTAAAGATTTTTAAACGGACAGATAAATTCCTAATTGACCCGATGATTAAAACAGGTACTGCCACCAACGAAGATGGCATCGCCAACAGCAACCCCACTCGAGCAGCACTCAATCAGATTTTCTCGGGCAAGATCAATCCCCAGACCAATGTGCTAGATCAATATGCTAGCTATACCTACAGCATATCGATCTATCTCATGAACGCAAATGATTACAAGACCTTGATCCAGAATCCCAATGCCTTGCCCAAAGGCGCACAACTGATATTGCAGAGCGGTGGTGCTCCCGTGGCCGGTGGTGCATTGCCGGTGGTGGACGTCCAAGAGGTGCAACAGGCCGCTGACGGCAATGGCACGCCTTTGGTCTTGCCCGAGTTGGGCCGCAATCCAAACTTTCCCTTGGACTATTATCTCGATGATGTGCGTCTGACCAGTTTCGTCAATGG
>VERM01000230.1 GCA_018882645.1 Ferruginibacter sp. | reverse complement strand
TTTTTGAGGTTATAACCTAGTTTTTTTTGGTTTTTTTTGAGGTTTTTTTTGCTCCCAGGAGAGGTTATATAACAGCCTTGGCGAAGGTCTGACGCATGCTTAGGGCAACCCCCAGGGCGCTTATTTAGCACGAATGCAGACGGGGGGGGCTTTATTGGGCAACTCTGCGGAGGAAAATTGGACCTGACCAATTTACCTGCGGAAGAAAAAAAAGGGTACAGGCCCTGCCCGTTAATCCCCCCCAGGGCCGCGAAAATCGGCCAAAATCAGGGGATTTTCGGGCACATGGAAACTAAAGGCAGGACTGGGGGGGGGGTGACCCGTGACCGTGCCAAAAAAGGAGACCAATCTCTTTTAAACGCAAGAATCAAAGCCACAACCAATCCGCCAATCGCTCCAATCAGAATCAAAGGGAAAACCTCGCCCCCCTCATTAAATTCTTTCCATGAATAATAAGAAGTACCCATCAGCATCAGGAATAAAAAGCCGAATTTATTCAGTGTACCCTTTACGGTCATTGTTTCCCCAGTATGAACGTGTCCGGGGATAACGGTGTCATTGAATTTTTTTTCGCTAAGAGTGGGATTACCCGATTTGAATAGTGACATAATATTTAAATTTTATTAATAAAGATAGGTAAAAATGAAATAATTCGCCCATTACCATCTCCTGATATGAATCAAAAATTGCTTTTAACATTCCTTTTTGCTTATTACCTTTGCCGAATGGATCAATTGATCGCTAAAATAGAGAATTACAAAAAAGAAATCGCTGCTTCGGTTGTACATACGTCTGATGATCTGGAAGCCTTCAGAATAAAATATCTGGGCACCAAGGGTCTCGTAAAGTCCATAATGTCTGAAATGAAAAATGTTCCGGCTGATCAGAAGAAAGCTGCCGGTCAGCTCCTTAATGATTTCAAAATATTAGTGGAATCCCATTTTGAAACACTGTCAGCTGGCATTTCATCGCACTCACAAAAATCAATACAATTCATTGACTATACACTTCCGGGAGATACAATTCCACTAGGCTCCCGACATCCTATAAATATTATCCAAAATAAAATCATTTCCATTTTCCAGCGTTTGGGTTTTTCTGTTGCAGAAGGTCCTGAAATTGAAGATGACTGGCATAATTTTTCTGCACTTAATCTGCCAGAAAACCATCCTGCAAGAGATATGCAAGATACCTTTTACATCAGTCAAAATCCGGATTGGCTGCTTCGTACACATACCAGCAGTGTGCAAATCAGGGAAATGGAGAAAGGTATTTTGCCCCTTCGTATCATTTGTCCGGGAAGGGTATACAGGAATGAGACCATCAGTGCCCGGGCACATTGTTTCTTCCATCAGGTTGAGGGGTTATATATTGCAGAACAGGTTTCTTTTGCCGATTTGAAACAAACCTTGTATTTTTTTGTAAAGGAAATGTTTGGTGAGGATATAAAAGTCAGGTTTAGGCCTTCCTATTTCCCTTTCACAGAGCCAAGTGCCGAAATGGATATCAGTTGCCTGATTTGCGAGGGAAAGGGATGTAATGTATGTAAAAAAACGGGCTGGGTGGAAATTCTCGGTTGCGGAATGGTTCACCCAAAGGTGCTCGAAAATTGCGGTATAGACAGTGAAAAATATACCGGATTTGCATTTGGAATGGGAATTGAAAGAATTACCATGTTGAAATATCAGGTAAAAGACTTGCGGTTGTTCAGCGAAAATGATGCTCGATTTTTACAGCAGTTCACTTCCGCTTTATAATACAAACAAGTGTATTTATTTTTTTAACCTTAAATATAAATTTCATGAAAAAAACAGGACTGATTGTTGGATTGTTCGCTTCTCTTATCTTACTTGCATCTTGCTCCACATCAAAACAGGCAAGAGGCTATCTGGCTGATTTAAATGGGACTTGGGTATTACAAAATGTCACTACAGAAGGAATTACAGGAAAAGTAAAAGTCACTGTATTGAACGAAGCCAATTCAAATTGTTTCAATGGAAGTGTCTGGGAGTTCAATAACAATAATAATCTGGGAACGTACACTATTAGTCAATCAACGGATGGCTGTAGCCCTCTCTCAAGATATTTTAGATTTTCAATTTACGAACCTAAAGACCAGCCTAAAATGCTTCAATTAAAAAGGCTTGACAGCAAGCGGAATGAAATCGATGAAAACAGCGGTGGTTTCAGATTTTACATTTCGGAGCTCAACAAAAACGCAATGACCATTAAGTCGGCAATTGATCTTAGTAACAAGCCGGCTTTCATCGTTTATACATTTACTAAAAAATAAATTTTTAAACCAAAATTAAATTGATACAACATGAAAAAAATCTTCAAAAAAGGCATTTTCTTCACTGCGCTGATTGCAATTGTATTCAGCAGTTGCGAAGCAGTAAAAACAATGAGTAACCAGGCTAAAGGTGTAGGTCTTGGAGCCGCTGCAGGTAGTGTTATCGGTGGGATTCTTGGAAATAATCTTGGGAAAGGTGGTAATACAGCAATAGGAGCTGTTATCGGCGCTGCCGTTGGAGGTACAGTCGGAGGAATCATTGGAACCAAAATGGATAAACAGGCACAGTAAATTAAAGAGGAGATTCCAGGCGCTACTGTTGAAAGAGTAGGAGAAGGGATAGACATTACCTTCAGCGATAATCCGGATGGGTCTAAAGGCGGACTTTACTTTGAAACCAACAAATCAGATATCAATACCAATTCTAAAATTGCAATGGATAAATTGGTAAAAATCTTTACTGAATACAATGAAACCAATATTTTGATTGAAGGACATACTGATGATGTGGGAAAAGATGAATACAACTTGACTTTGTCTGAAAAGAGAGCTAATGCAGTCAGCAATTATCTCATAGCCAACGGCATTTCATCTTCTCGTATTACTACCAAATGGTATGGTAAAACACAACCTAAGTATGAGAATAATTCTCCTGCAAACAGAGCTTTGAACAGAAGAGTAGAGGTGGCAATTACGGCTAATGAAAAAATGATTGAACAAGCAAAGCAAGAAGCGGCCAAAAAACCGTAATCATTCATTGTATTTCACTTTCAACTGCTTTATGGTTCTTTTCTTTAAAATAAAGAAGAGAATTCATAAAGCAGTTTTACTTTTGCAGCATGTCTACTGAAAACAACAATAAAGATAATAATGATTCCGTTAGAGTGTTGGTTACAGGAGCTGCCGGTCTTATAGGTAATGAGCTTGTTCATCAGTTGCTTCGAAATGGGGTTACCGTAAAAGCGCTTTATCACAGAACTCCGCTAAAGAACTTCGACAGCCGGTTGCTGCAAATTCAACAATGTGATTTGCTTGATGTATTCGAAGTGGAGGATGCCATTAAAGATGTTTCCCATATTTTTCACTGTGCGGGTCTGGTAAGTTTTTCTCCCGGTCAACGGGATGAATTGTAT
>VERM01000011.1 GCA_018882645.1 Ferruginibacter sp. | reverse complement strand
GATCTATGTAAATAAGTTTTACTTTTCCTGTAAATTCTTCTTCCAGCGTATGCAAGGCTAATAGATTATTGCCTTTAATAATCAGGTTGTCGGTGATTGTGCCATTTTCGTTTCGGTTAAATTGGTCAAGCTGTTTTTCTCCGTCTTTGTCAATTCGTTTGGCATTGGTCAAAACCTTTGGCTCTAATAGTTGGGTAATTTCGTCTTGTGCCAAAATTTCGTTGAAGAAAATTTCTTCTCGTTTGTCTTCTTCTCGGCTTTGTCCGCCTTCTAAAATACAGTCTTTAAATGGCCATACCAAAGCAACTTCATTACGTTGTTTGAAGTATTTGCCATCTATGGTCAGTCCAACTTTATTTTTGTATTGGGTATAGCTGTCATTTAGGTAGTTTTTTTGTTCCAAAAACTGCACAAACAAGTTTTGGTTAAAAACCAATATGCCTTTAACGCTTATAAAAAACTTCTCTTTCAGGTCTGCATTGTCGAGCAAAAGTCCAATCAATTCTTCGTCAAAATTCTGTGCTTTGTTCAGCACTACCCATTTTTTCAGTTCTCCGTTGTCTGTCACGAAGTTGGGTTCTTTCTTCAGCTGTTGCTCTAATGTGTTGTATAAATTCATTTCGTCTTTTATTCCAATTTTTAAGTCTGTAAAGTTAGTTTATTAATCCGCTTTCCTGTCAAAAATGCCCTTCAAGTTGTCACCTGTCCCAAAGTCGGGTGGTGGGTGGGCTTAGGTGCGTTGGGCAAAATAAAATGTGCTGCAATTTGTGTCGGCTTTTGCGTTGGCTTGCAGCTCTTTTTATTTTGCGAAGCGTTGGCATATTGTCTGTCGATTTCTGTTCGTTTCAATGTTGTTGTGTCGTCAAATAGGGTTGCACCTAACTCCCATATTCCCGCAACTCCTTTCGTTTTCATTTCGCCTATCCAGCTATTTTTGTGTTTTTAATATTATTCAATTTGCCAAATGGATTTTTAATATAGGTCATTGTTAGCCCACGGTTTAAACCGTGGGCTCTTTATTTAACAAAGGCAAATTAATGTTTTTATTAATGCCCTTGTAATTTACGGTTTAATACCATTTTTATAAAGTTCGGAGGATTGTCTTTTTGTTCCCCCATTGCGCCGTTTGTGAGAACACAATGCGGCATTTCTCCCCTCTCACTTGGGAGAGAGGGGTCGGAGGTGAGGTGGAAAACACAAGGCGGCGGCATAACCCACCAAAAACAAAAAAGCCCATAACCAATTTTTTAAAAAATTAATTATGAGCTTTATAACGCTGTAGGGGGAGGGCTCGAACCTCCACGGGGCAGTTAGTTGTAGCACAAAGTTGAGTGGTCGACCCTGGTCGCAATTGCATTGCTGCAAAAGCGGCTCTATGCTATATTTATCCTGTGACCCCCACCCCCGAGACAAGAGGGCATGTCTGCCAAAAATTTCATCACCCCACATTATTTCCGATAAATGAACTATCGGTTAAGATACTTGTTATAACAAAATTAATAAAACCCAATGCTATTTAAAAATATTTCAACGAAAAATTTAAAATTATAGATATCATTCAATAATTTTTATCTAATTTTAAAAAATAACTAAAATTAGTCTTTAAAATGCCCTCAAAATTGAATCTTGACAAACTAGATTTGCAAATCATCGACGCCATGATGCACAATGCAGAAATATCTTACGCCGAACTGGGCAAAAAACTTTTCGTCAGTGGCGGCACTATACATGTCCGTATCAAGAAATTACAGGAGTTCAAAATTGTAAGAGGAACTCGATTAAATGTTGATCTCAAATTATTAGGCTATGATATCACTGCATTTGTCGGAATCTACCTCGAAAAAAGTTCACTATATGATACCGTAGCTAAAGAACTTATGAAAATTCCGGAAATCGTTCGTCTCAATTACATCACCGGTAACTATAGCATGTTCATCGAAATCGTTTGTAAAGACATCACGCAACTTAGAAATGTTTTACACGATGAACTGCAAAAAATAAAAGGTATTGAAAGAACAGAGACCTTCATTTCTTTAGAGGAAGGCTTTGTAAGAAATGTTCAGGTGACAGATTAAAGGAGGAAATTTTTTCTGTAATAAACTATTTTACTTTCCTCTCCTTCCAGCTGTAACTTCCAAATTTTCCAAGCCACCCGGCAATTACGGTGTAAACAATATGAAAGGGTTGCATCAACGGAAAATACCACAGCAGTTTTTTCATTTTAAAAAATTCCGAAACGGGATAAAGAAAATATAACTCCGCCAGTATTTTTAATATTAATATACCACAGATAAAAAATGCGAAATATCCCCCGATAATAATACCGGCAACCCCTCCGGCAAGTAAGCTAAGATTAAACAGATATACCGTCAACAATACGGGAAACAGCGTTTTGTCTTCATATTTATCTGCTTTACTCGCCCATCTGATGCGTTGCTGAAAGAATTCTTTTATAGAAATTACGGCATTGGTTCCAACAATTACATCCTCTGATTTGATATAGATGATTGTCTTTTGCTGTTTTGTCATCTTTTGCATAAGCAACATGTCATCTCCGCTGGCAATATGATCTATTCCTTTAAATCCGTCTGCCTCATTAAAAGCTGTTTTTGTGTAAGCCAGATTGGCCCCATTACACATGCCATGTATCTTTTTGTACACGCCGGCACCCGTAATGCCTTGCAATGTCATAAAGTCGAGCGCCTGAAATATTTCTATAAATCGTTTCTGATAATTAATCACTACCGGCATCACCATCATTGCAGCATTGTTTTCAGTAAATCTTTCGGCAATTGTTTGCAACCATTTGGGAGGAACGATGCAATCGGCATCAGTGGTAACAATCAGCTCTCCCTTGCTTGAAGTTATCGCAGTTTCTAAAGCCCTTTTTTTATATGAATTAAGACTCGCGTTGTCCACAGCATCTTTGAGACGAATAAGTCGAACGTTTTCTATTCCTGAATGTTGTACTACCGAAGCTGTAGCATCAGTAGAATGATCATCAATCACAATCACTTCAAACATAAACCGGGGATAGGTTTGTTGTTTCAGCGATTCAAGCAGAGCGAGGATGTTTTTCTCTTCATTTCTGGCAGGAATGATCACGCTTATAAATACAGCTGCTATTACATTTTCCGTGTCCGCTGCAGGAGGAATCGGGATGGATTTCCACGAGGAGCGGTAGTACAGTAGCAATGATGTATAGCCAATAAACAATAAAGAAAGTATGGTTGTGATAATGATCATATACCTTTTATCAAAGTTAATTTTTTGATAACGAATCAAATGTATAAATTTATGTTGCTTCAAAGAAAATAACAACGATGGCCATGCAAACAGAACAACATTTAATTCAGGGCGCGGAGTGGCTCATTCGTGAGAGTCAACCAAACGACACTTTTACTCCGGAAGATTTCAATGAAGAACAACAGATGGCCAAGGCCATGTGTACTGATTTTGTAGAAACGGAGGTCATCCCCTTGATTGATCGTATAGACAAATTGGAATCAGGCTTAATGTCCACGCTCATCGAAAAAGCGGGTGAGCAGGGGCTCCTTGGTGCGTCAATACCCGAGTCCTATGGCGGGTTGGGAAAAGACTTCATTACATCCACCCTGATCAATGAAGGGCTGGGCGGCGGACATTCATTCAGCGTAGCGGTAGCTGCACATACAGGAATAGGAACCTTACCCATACTATATTTTGGCACTGCTGAGCAGAAACAAAAGTATATACCGAATTTGATTTCCGGCAAATGGAAAGGAGCATATGGACTAACGGAGCCGAATAGTGGCAGTGATGCGCTGGCAGCCAAAACTACCGCAACGCTTTCTCCGGATGGCAAACATTATATCCTGAATGGACAAAAATGCTGGATTACCAACGGTGGTTTTGCTGACATATATACTGTATTTGCCAAAATTGATGGCGAAAAATTTACCGCATTCATTGTTGAACGGGGAATGTCCGGTTTTACACAGGGATCTGAAGAATTGAAAATGGGCATAAAGGGATCCTCAACGGTACAGTTGTTTTTTGAAGATTGCAAAGTGCCTGTAGAAAATGTACTGGGAGAGATTGGCCGGGGACATATCATTGCTTTTAATATTCTTAATATTGGCCGTCTAAAATTATGCGCAGCTGTTTTAGGCGGCGCAAAATCCTCTCTCAACGATACGATTATTTATGCCAATACAAGAGAACAATTCAAACAGCCCATTGCAAAATTCGGAGCCATTAAACAAAAACTTGCTCAAATGGCAATTCGTGTATGGGTTTCCGAGAGCGCTCTTTACAGAACCTCTCAATGGATTTCAGCAAAAGAATCTTTATTGTTGAAAGATGGAAAATCTTTTGGAGAAGCCCTGCTCGGCGCGGCGGAGGAATATGCCATTGAATGTGCAATACTGAAAGTGGAAGGAAGTGAAATGATGGATTTTGTCGCTGATGAAGGTGTTCAGATATATGGAGGAAACGGTTTCAGCGAAGAATACATGATCAGCAGAACTTATCGTGATAGCCGCATCAACCGCATTTTTGAAGGAACCAATGAAATCAATCGTTTGCTCGCTGTGGACATGATTCTTAAACGTGCCATGAAAGGGAAGCTGGACTTGTTGACAGCAGCCAAAGCAGTATCCCAGGAAATCATGAGCATTCCCGATTTCGGTGGTCAGGATGAGAAGCCTTATTCAGCAGAACTTACTTTGGTATCGAATATGAAGAAAGCAATCCTTTTGGTAGCAGGTGCTGCTGTACAGAAATTAATGATGAACCTGCAACATGAGCAGGAGATATTGATCAATATTGCAGATATGGCTATTCATACTTTTCATGCGGAAAGCGCTTTGCTCAGATTGATCAAGTTGAAAAATCATCAAAACGCATCTGTTCAGCAGGATATTGTTAATTGTTTCCTCTATGACTCGGCAGACCGCATTCATAAATTCGGGAAAGATGCCATTAACGCCTTTGCAGAAGGCGATGAGCAAAGAATGTTATTGTTGGGGTTGAAAAGATTTACCAAATCCAATCCCATAAATACCAAGGAAGCACGAAGACGAATAGCGGATAAACTGATTGCCGACAATAAGTATCTTTTCTAATCTGCATTTATTCAATTATTTCCAATAGTTTTATTGTATGAATCGCACATACAATTTAAAGCTTTTACTTGCATCACTTTTTTTATTTTCTATTACCTGCACATTATTTGCTCAATCAACAGAAAAACCTTTCATAAAGCTGGTTGAGCCATTGAATGAAAGCAATTCCGTTTCAACTTCAAAACAATTTATTGTAGGAAGCACCTGTAAAGGTTGTTCATTAAAAATAAATGATGCAGATGTAAAAGTCTATTCAACAGGAGCATTTGCCCATGAGATTACTTTAAAAACAGGAGTGAATTTTTTTTCTATTGAAGCCGCTATTAAGAATAAAAATACTCGTAAGAAGATTTCTTATGAATATACTCCACCTCCGCCAGTTCAGCCTGTCAAATCATTTGGTATTGAGTATGTTAAAACTTTTCCGGAAGGAGATTTGGTAGTATTACCGGGAGATAAAATTCAATTGAAGATGAAGGCCTATCCTGGCTGTAAAGCTGAGGTGAACGGAAGGCCACTGTATGAGCTGCCGATTTCTTCCTCAAATAAAATGCCCGGAATGTATACAGGAGAATATGAAATTTTCGATACCGATTCTTTTAGAAATAGTTCAATAACTGTTTCATTGACCGATAAAGCAGGAAATGTAAAATCGTTAATGACCTCCGCCGTTTTTACAGTGATGAATGAAAACGATTCAAATGTGGCGATGACCAAAGGCAGGCTCGCACACTTGGAATATGGACTTGGTGATGACCGGCTTGGCGGTGCTAAAATCGGTTATATAGACAGTTTGATTCCGCTAAAAATTATGGGCAAAGTGCGCACTCACTATAAAGTGAGACTAACGGATACGCGAACAGCCTATATTCCGGATGAACATGTAACGGTAATGCCTAAAGGAACCTTAATTCCTTATGTACTGACAGACAAATGGAAGGTTTATGGAGATGCAGTGTTTGATTATGTAAAAATCGGACTTACCGGAAGATTGCCCTATCAATCGTTTCAGCTGACAGAACCATCAAGAATTGTTGTGGATATTTTTGGCGCTACCAACAATACCAATTGGATCAATCAGCTGAATTCCGTAAAAGAAATTAAAGAGGTACATTACGAACAGGTGTCGGATGATATTTACAGAATAACCATTTCATTAAAACATCGCCAGCACTGGGGGCATCAGATTTATTATGAAGGAAACGTTCTCGTAATTAAAGTCAAACAACAATCGAAAGATCTTTCATTATCCAGGCTTACCATCGCAATAGATGCGGGTCACGGTGGAAGCAATACCGGAGCTGGCGGGCCTACCGGCGTTGCAGAAAAAACATTGGCTCTTGCTTTGTCTTTAAAATTAAAAAAAGTATTTGAAAAAAAAGGAGCTAAAATCATCATGACAAGAGAAACAGAAACATTTTTTGATAATAAAGAACGAATTTTATTTTACAGAGACAGTATGCCTGATTTACTGCTGAGTATTCATCTGAATTCTTCCTCCGATCCCATTCGTGCAAAAGGGACAAGTACTTTTTATCGTTACATAGGATTCCGACCATTGAGCCGGGCTATCTATCAACGCATGCTTGAACTGGGACTTGATGAATATGGCAACAATGGTTCATTCAATTTTATGCTGAACAGTCCGACCGAATACCCCAACGCATTGATTGAAACTTTGTTTTTAAGCAATCCGGAAGAAGAAGCCAAGATGCTTGATGAATCATTTCAGCAAAATATGGCAGATAAAATTGTGCAGGGTGTGGAAGATTTTTTAGAGGCAACAAAAAAAGAATAAAAATATAATATAGAGTACATTGAAGCCCTTCATTCCATTTATTGATGTAACTATCGGTTGAATAGGTTCAATTGGTTCAATGCTTTCAACAGACGAGCCACTATGGTGACAATTGCATGATTAATGGCTGCAGGAAATAACAGAAAAGCGTAATCAAAATAATTGCAATGATATTCATAGCAAATCCGGCTTTGATCATCTCTTTCATTTTGATATGACCGCTCGCAAAAACAATAGCATTGGGCGGAGTTCCCATGGGAAGCATGCTGGCGCAGCTAGCACCGAGTGTCATGGGAATTCCGAGCAATAATGGATCCATGTGTAAAGCAAGTGCTACTGATGATATAACAGGAGCCATTACAATAACCTGTGCAACATTGCTCATGACTTCACTCAGAAAAACAGAGAGGGCTGTTACTGCCAACATCATAATAAATACGTTGTCTGTAGAATAAGCTGCGATCAATCTGCCCAACTGATCCATAATTTTTACTTCTTCAAGCGCTTTTGCCAGTGCTAGTCCACCTCCAAAAAGCAACAATATACCCCATGCCATATTTTTCGTATCATGCCAATGCAACAACCTTTCTTCATCTTCTGTTTTTCTTCCTGAGGGGATGATAAACATTGCCAATGCTCCGGCCATTGCAATGATGGTGTCATCCAACTCAATAAACTTCTGCCAGTGATTGATAAGATCTTTAAAAATCCAGCAAACAACCACACAGCTGAAAACAATCAATACCCTAATCTCCGGTGTTGAAATGCTTCCAAGTTCCTTATATGAATTGTCAATAAACTTTTTTCCACGCTCCCTGTGTTTGATATGGTTGGGGTAAAGAATCTTAACCATTACCCAATAGAGCATCAATAATAGAAGTATGGTAAGCGGTGTAAAGACCAGCATCCAATCGGCGAACCCCAGTGTGTAATTAAATTTTTCAACTACATAATTTGCATAGGCTACATTAGGGGGAGTGCCAATAATAGTTCCCAAAGCAAAATTTGACGCATAGGCGATAGATAACATTAACACCAGAGAAAAGTTTTTGATGTTTGCATTTTCTGATTGATGCTTACTGATGACATGTATTACAGATGCTGCAATGGGAAACATCATCATTGTAGTAGCTGTGTTGCTGAGCCACAAGCTTAAAAATCCTGTGGCAATGATAAATCCAAGTATGATCTTATTTCCATTGGTTCCGGTAATACGAATGATTCCCAATGCAATTCTTTTGTGCAGATTCCATTTTTCAACGCCTATTCCTATAAAAAATCCGCCCATAAATAAGAATATGATGGAGTCAGAATAAGATTTCGTCACCTCTTTTATGCTGCTGATGTTAAATAAAGGAAATAACACAATCGGAAGTAAGGCCACAGCGGCCATTGGCATTGCATCCAAAATCCACCAGCTTATCATCAGTATCGCAATTGACAGAACAAGATTGGCTTTGAGTAAGAGGTTAAATGGGTTTATCAGCAGGCAAAATAAAAATAAAATCAGCCCGATGGCCAGAGAAAGCATTTTCTTTCTTTTCGAAAAAAAAGGTTTTATTTTTTTTAAATTGCTTTCAGTCATTCTCCTCAATTTAACAAAGAAATATTAAATGAGAATTGATACAGATGTAAACAGTAAAAACTTCTAGTATACCCCACCTCTTCCGCATTTTTGTGGACGTGATGCTGCCTCTTCGGGAGTGACATATCTTGAACACGAGGCCAGCACTATTAAAAGAACGGAGCTGATTAATATTATCTTTTTCATGTCAATGTGTTTTTCTCAAGATAACAATTCAAATCATTAAGAAATGTGAAAATTATGAGGATACCGGTTGTTCCGGAATTTCAACGATAAAAATTGCTCCCTTGCCATGCTCTGATTCCGCCTTGATAAAACCGTTGAGCTTCTCCGCTATCTGGCTGCAGATATACAAACCAAGCCCTGTGCCTGTGCCGGTTGTACTTCCGCGATAAAACATCTCAAATATTTTGGGTTTTACATAATCAGGAATTCCTTCACCGTTATCAGCAACTTCCATGATAATGTATCCTTCCGATCTTTTTAATGAAAATAAAACAAATTGATTCTCTTCCTCTCTTCTTCTGTATTTTACAGCATTTCCAATCAAGTTTCGCAACAAAGTATTCATTCTTGCTCTGTCTGAATAGAGATTTACATCTCCGGTTATATCGAGTTTAAATTCAAAACCCTCTTCCACAATAAATTTGTGCGCATCGAAAATCTGTTCAATCATTTCCTGCACATTAAAACTTTCAAATGTCAAATTCAATCTGGAATTACGGGAGTACTCAAGGATTTCACCAATCGTTTCGTCAAGGCGCCCCACACTTTTTTGAGCCATTACAATATATTCCATGACTTTCGCATCAAGTTCCGGCATCGCAACTACAAGGGACAAAAGACCTTTGACGGAAAGTAACGGAGAGCGAAGGTCGTGAGAAACCGAATAAACAAATTTATCCAGTTCGCTGTTTGCTTTGAGCAACTCTTCATTTTTTTGGTTTAATGAATTTTGCAACTCCATTTCAGAAGTAATGTCTCTTTGCAGCGAAATAAAATTAATCAGAGTTCCTTCATCGTCAAACACTGGATTTACTTCCAGCTGATTTATAAAAACATCTCCATTTTTTTTAATGTTGGGAATGACAACTTCGACAAATTCTTTTTTAGATAATTTATCGTGTAAAACTTTTTGTGCAGGATGATTAAGATCTTTGGCCTGTAAAAATTCCTTTGGCTTTTTCCCTGTAGCTTCCTCTAAACGGTATCCTGATATTTTTGTGAAAGCATCATTTACCCACTCCACTCTTCCGAAAGCATCTGTTATAATTACTCCCGTATTGGTTTTTGTGGCAATAAGAGAAAGCTTTGCCTGTTCCTGTTCAGATTTTTTTATCAGTTCCAGCTGTTGAGAAATAAGCTTACTGTTCTCAATATTCTCTTCTAATGCTGAATTCAGTTCGGCATTTTTTTTATTGACCTGAGCGGTTTTGTCAAAAAGGTCTTGTTGAATTTTATTGCTTACAGATAAAATGAAAATTATTTCAAAAACGGTGGCAATGGTTGCGCCTAAGAAGTTGAAAAACCATTCAGTATGTAACTTATTGAAATCCTTCGGGTTGTTTATTCTTAACAGGGGTTGTTCTCCAATAGTGATGTCGGTCGTCAGAAAAAAAACCAAAGCGATCAGGCCATAAGCCGTCAGAATATGGGCATATTTTCTTTCCTTTCCGTGAAAAGTAAGTTGAGTTCCCAACAATATAGGAATATAAAATGCCAGAATACCGGTAACCGGGGTGGAGGCCATGCTCAGCAAACCAACGACATTAGTGATTTGAATAAGATTAATAAACTTTGAAAGAACAGAATATCCTTTGGTATATAAAATATAAGAGAGGATTACAAATGGAAGAGGAACAACCGTTAAATAGGTTTCTGTTGTATGCCCCAGAGTATAATTGATCACTGCAAAGATTACACAGTACACAAAAAGCAGCAACAACAACAAAAGATGTAAAAGATTCCCCTTTTGTACAAGTAAATCCACTTCGGATTGATCGGTAATTTTTCCCGGAAGCGTTTTGAATTTTAGTTTTTTGAAAGAAATATTGTTTAAAGACATCGAATTTGAATCTTGATCAATTAAAGATAAGGCAAAACGGTTTTAATTGATCAAATACAATGTTGTTAATGAATAGAAAACCTGAATCAGCAGGAATTTATGCCGATACTGACAATTGGTTCTTTACAATCGTCTGGTGAGCTTCATCCCAAAGGGCAATTCTTTTTTTCAGACATTCAATAGATACGTTGGTTGCTTCTTCCCAATACTGTTCATCTGTACAGCAAAGATTTGAAACCATCTGAAGGGCAAGGCGGCTGTGGTGATCTCCATCTATTTCTATATGTCTTTCCAGATAATATTTGAATTGTGAAATGCTTTCTGGAAACTTTATGGACATTTCATTGATGATAGAATGAAACATACCTGGAATAAGATCTTCTCTTCCAAAAGTGAATATTGCTGCCTGCAAATGAGGTTTATGGGTGTTTATGATACTGAAAGTAAAATCAACAAAATTTATAACAGAAGAAGGAGCGCTGCCGGCTTCGTATGCTGATTTCAACTGACCTGATTTTTTAAGTTCATTTATAAACTTTTCGATACTTTTTGTATCGGCACCGGCTTGATTCATGGCATCCAGATATATTTCAAAATGACTTTTTCTGTGGCCATCTGCATCCAGATCAGATTCTTCAGCAACAACAATTTCATTGATCAGAAATCGCGTATTCGCATCACCTTTTGGATACCAGGGAATAGTGGTGCAGGTAAGACTGTTTTGAAGCGCCTTTAATAAAGACATAAAATCCCATACGGCATAAACATGATACTGCATGAATATCCTCAGATCTTCCGGATTTTTGATGGAGGAATAAACTTTGTGATGGACAATTTTCTCCCTGTAAGACCGAATATTTGTCTGAAGGTTTTCAATATATTTATTCATTTGTAATTCTGCTTTATGCGATAAAACAAAATTATTTAAAATAAGTTCAGAGAGTTATAATAAAACACCATTAAATTACAAGCTTAAGGCAACTCCGAAATGCTGGATAAAGTTTTTTGTTATGATTGAATTCATCGGCTTGTTTATTCCGTAACCAAGGAATATTGGCCCTAATTTCAATTGCAATCCAATTTCAGGATTCAATACAAAAAAGTTTTTGTCCCTGTTCGCTACATATTCAATTGAACCGTCATTGTTGTCCTGAAATTCTTTAAGTTGGGAATAATAACAAAATCCCAAGCCACCATAAATCCAAACCGGGTAAAATAGCTTTTTGGTAATCCCGACAGTACCATAAAAGGTTTTAATGTAATCTTTGTTGGTATATGTTTTGTCTTTGTTAATCGATTCAGCCAGGCTGTTGTTGTCATTTGTTTTCCAGTAAGATGGAAGCTTAAAAATATTATCTCCGGTTCTGAGAGACACATACATTCCAAACCGTCTGTTGTTCAATGAGCCGGTTGAAATACCCGCCAGATTTTTTGCATCTGCATGCCATCCGTAATAAAAATTATCATCTCTGCCCCATCTGACTTCTCTCCGTCTTAATTTTTTTAGATGTGAGTTTTTAACCAGCTTTACTCCGCATTTCTGAGCCGTTTCATAAAGTTCTATGGCTCTGCGCATATCACTTGAGGTATTTCCCTCTTCAAATTTTTGGGCTTCTGAATAATACAGCTCACACAATTCTTTGTTTACAACTTCTATATTCACACCTCCTGGATATTCGTTTTGATACATTTTGTAATAATTAACGGCATTGTTAAAGTCATTTTCTTTTACATAATACCTTGCAAACTTGAGATAAGTTCTCTGTAAGACCCCATGTGCTTCTTTGGAGTGTTCATCATTACGGTATTTTTCAAGATATTTTTTATAAGAATCAATGGTATTGATATTGCCGGCTATTTGCCATGCAAGTTGTTCTTTTGCCTTTTCTTTAAAAGCCAGGGCTTTTGAATCATACGGATAGAGTTTTAAAGCCTCTCCAAATTTATCTATTGCCTCCTGAAAATATCCGCGATTGTAGTTTTGTTCTCCTTTTTTCATCGCTTCATTGAAGGAATTAATTCGTTTCATCTTTGGCGTTTTATTCAGTTCGCCAATCAGTTTTTTTGCTTCTTCATCTTTTATCATTACAGGATCATTCAGAATCTCCAGGGCCGCGACATAGTCTTCTTTTTGGATATAGAGCTCCACAGCACTTAAAGCGTTATCAATTTTTGATTTATCTATTTCCCATAATTTTTTATAATCAGAAGCAGTGGCATTGTTTCCGTTTTCTGCTATGTTCTGGCTCGCATTGGTCAATTTATTTTTATTGGCAATGTCTTGTTTTAGTGCTTCTGTTTTTTTTGTGAACGCCGGATCTGCTATGGTTTCAGTGATATTCAGATATTCAACGGCTTTTTCTATGTCGTTCAGCTTGAAGAATGCCAATGCAGTATAATAATATCCATCTCCCTTTGTGGGTTCTTCTGAAATCAACTCCGGAGCAGTAACCAGAAGCTCATCCCATTGTGATTTGGAAATAATTTCGTTTACTTTTGAAAGAATGGTATTGAAATTAGCAGACTGGCTAAAGCTGTTTTTACAAAAAAGTAAAAACACCAGAAATAGGTAGTTTTTCATTGAAAGAATTTTAATTTGTTATTTTTCTTAAAATCAAATCATATCTTGTTTTTCCTGACTGTCTTTGAAGTGATTCAAGATCGCTGTCCGAAAGGCCGTTGAGATAGGAAGAGTAAAGTTGTCTGTATACCGAAGACTCCTCTTCACATCCAAATACAGGAGAAGAGGTGTTGTGTAAGGCATCCATTTGACCTACGCAACCTTCGGCCGTATTCCAGTTCCCAACAATCGTTCCGTGGGTATCTGCTCCATAACATGAAGCCCCTGCTTTAGAACAGGCATTTAATAATCTTACTCTTTCGTTGTCCACCACAGAAGCATATTCCATAAACTTTTTTCTCACTGAAGCCTTTTTACTCAAAAGAAGATTTCCTGTTTGTTCCAATGATACGGTTCTTGCCACTTTAGCATCCTGAAGAATTTTCCTTCTTAGCGAAAACGCCTTTTTTACTAATTCTGCAGCATCTTGTTGTCTTTTGAAAAGTGAGCTGTTTAATTCAAATTGTTTATTGATCAATTCATTGTATTCGTTTTGAATCTCATTCTTTTTTTCCGCATATTCTTTTGTGGTTGCATTTATGCTATTATTGATTTCATCAAGACGATCTTCTGTGTTGGCCAACAAGCTTTCAGTCGTTTTTTTCTGATCAGCGGTCATCGATGAAGAAGATTGCAATTGTTTTTTTAATTCAAAGATCTTTTGCAACAGGTCTTGTTTTTTTGTGTTTAGTTCATCAAGTTGAGATTCATAATTCGTTTTTATTTGCTGACCCTTTCCTTTGTTAGCTTCCAGTTTATTGCTCACAGTTATTTTTTCTTCTTCTGCCTGTTTTGTTACTTTGTCTTTGGTTGCATTCACGGCTTCATTTTCCTCTTTATTCAGATCATTCATTTTGACAGAAATAATATTTATCCTGTCTTCTATAAAATGTTTTTCCGCCACAATTTGCATCAGCTCATTTATATAGCTTTTCTGAAAAGATTTCGCATCATTTACAACAACAGCTTTGTATTCCTTGCTCAACGCAACAATCTCTTCCCGCAATTTGTCTGATTGTGCTTTTAAATTATTCAACTGTTTGTCAATATCGGTTCTTTTTTTTGTGTATTCATTTTCACTAAATTCAAAATTTTTAACCTCTTGTTGTTTTCTGGAAATTTTGTCGTCAAACTCTTTTTCTTTTGCAGCTATCTTTTCCGGTGGTGCAGGCACAATCTTCTGTCCTGCATGAGGGAATGTCTCTCCGGGTCCGAATTGTGAACGTGGTTTGTCACACCCACTGCAAAAATATCCTTTGCGATAATCGTCCAGAACCAAATCTTTCTCTGTCATCAAGTCTTTTAATTCTTTTTTAAGTCTCGCAAGCTTATCCGCTTCCAAAGAATACGTTTCAAGATGTTGCCTGTTTAATTCCGCTACTTTGGTATCGTTTTTATCAATTTGATTGGCTTTAGCCTCAATTGAAGACAATATTCCGGAACCGGCGGATTGGCAAAAGCCGGATAGAGAAACAAAAATGCTCACAAGAAAAAATATGTATTTCATGTTATTCTGGATATATTAGGTTGAATAGATTGTATTGAATAAATCTAAAATGAGCAGAACTTACGGTGTGTATATATTCATTGGCAATAATTATTTCCAATAAGATTATCACTTCACAATTTATTTCCCAAATACACTTCCTTATTTCTATCTTCCTATAATCACCCTCCTTTGTATTAGAACAACCCCCCCAATTATCTTTTCTTATAATCTCTTTCCTCATTCGTTCCTCCCCAACCCTTCCCTCCCTTTGTACCCCTTCATAAATCAAAT
>VERM01000010.1 GCA_018882645.1 Ferruginibacter sp. | reverse complement strand
ATTGTATTGACTGCCAACCGAATACAATATTCGCTTACTTGTTGTTGTTTGAGTTCATACTTAATTTTTACTTTCCCCCACCCTTTCATCCTGAATTTTCCTCCTGCAAAAGCGGTTGCATAGCGCTCTTCATTGAGAAAGTTTTCTTCAATCATCCGAGAAAGAAGTTCATCTACCTGAAGTTTATAAAGCCCGTAGCTAAAAAGCTTTTCCTTTACTTCACGATGGCTTCTTTCCTGATAGGCACAAAATTGTTTGATTTTTTGCATCGCTTTGTCAGTTCCTATGTTCAGCGTCCGGTTCAAATGTTGATATTATGTAGATTCAATGTTGAAATTATGAAGAAATTATCTTGTATTCATTACCGGCAATATTTTATCTTTGGCATTCGCCGGGAAAGGCAATTGTAAACAGCAAATTTTTTAAAATGAAATTTATAGTCTCTTCATCCGCTCTCTTGAAACAGCTTCAGCAAATTAGCGGAGTAATTGGTACAAACACCGTATTGCCTATTTTAGAAGACTTTCTTTTTGAAATTGACAAAAACAGACTGACTGTTGTGGCTACCGATTTGGAGACAGTAATGAAAGTCCATTTGGATATTGAAGCCAAAGACAGTGGAAAGGTTTGTATTCCTTCTAAAATCTTGCTTGATACGCTTAAAAATATTTCAGAGCAGCCCCTGACTTTCAATATCGATAAAAATTATGCGATTGAAATAACGAGTGACAACGGTAAGTATAAAGTGATGGGCGAAAATCCTGATAATTTTCCCCGTGAACCAAAAGCAGAAGATGCAAGTACGTTTACCATGAGCTCTGAAGCATTGGTTACGGCAATCAACAAAACCATTTTTGCAGTAAGTAATGATGATTTGAGGCCTGCCATGACCGGCGTTTTCTTTGAGCTTGATAAAAATGGCATCACATTCGTCGCCACTGATGCACATCGTCTGGTAAAATACACCCGAAAAGACGTAAGCTGTCCGAAAAAAGAATCTTTTATTGTGCCTAAAAAACCACTAAATCTATTAAAAGGCGCTTTACCCGTGAATGATGACGAGCTCAAGGTTTCTTACAACAACAATCATCTTTTTATTTTACACGGAGGAACTGAGCTGGTATGCCGTCTCATTGATGCCCGTTTTCCTGATTACAAAGTGGTAATCCCAACAGACAACCCTTATAAATTGACGGTTAACAAATCTGATTTTCAGGGAGCCTTGCGCAGGGTAAGCGTATTCAGCAATAAGAGTACTAACCAGATTGCGCTCAACATTATGGGCAATCATATGCAATTGGTTGCACAGGATGTGGATTTCAGTAATGAAGGAAATGAAAAAATGTCCTGCCATTATGATGGAGAAAATCTGCAGATTGCATTCAATGCCAAGTTTCTGATTGAGATGCTTAACGGTGCTGATACCGCTGAAATCATTATGGAGTTGAGTACGCCTTCAAAGGCCGGAATCATCAAGCCCAGCGAACAGGTTGCCGACGAAGAGTTGTTGATGCTGGTTATGCCGCTGATGTTGAACTCCTGAACATAGGCTGTGGCATTACACTTTAGTACCCTCGGATATTTTTTCCTTCCAGATAATTCAGGAGCGCGTTGTTGCAAACACGGTTTCCTCCCGGCGTTGGGTAATTTCCGGTAAAATACCAGTCGCCCTTATTATTAGGGCAGGCATCGTGTAGGTCTTCTATCGATTGAAAGATAACGTCAATGGGTATACGATAATCTTCAGGAGTAATCAGCTCTGCAATTTTTTTTGAGATCTGGTCTACGGTGAAGGGCTTATAAATCCGTTTGACCAGATTTTCGGTGTGGAGCTGATGATTTGCCTTGAGTGTTTTACAAGCCTCAATAAGTTCTTTCAATATAGATTCTTTTCCATTTTCCCTGAGGAGTTCAATGGCTGCTCTGAATGCAACGAAATCGCCCAGTTTACTCATGTCTATTCCGTAGCAGTCCGGATATCTTATCTGGGGTGCGGAGGACACAATGATGATTCTTTTTGGAGAAAGCCTTCCAAGCATTTTGATGATGCTCTGTTTCAGAGTGGTTCCTCTAACGATGCTGTCATCAATCACGACCAGGGTGTCTGTATTTTTTCTCACCGTGCCATAAGTGATGTCATATACGGGTTGCACTATTTCATTCCGGCTTCCGTCTTTCGTAAAGAAGGGTCGAAGCTTAACATCCTTTATGGCAATTTTTTCTACCCGGATTTTGCGCGTTATCATTTCTCTAAGCTGCTCCTCATCGTACTCTTTTTTCCAGCTGAGAATTCTATCAATCTTTATGTTATTAAGATAATCTTCGGCGCCTTTGACAAGCCCATAAAAAGCCGTCTCTGCGGTATTGGGGATAAAAGAGAAAATGGTGTTTTTCAAATCATAGTCTATTGATTTGAGAATGACGTTGCTTAGCTTATATCCAAGCGCAATCCGCTCTCTGTATATTTTTTCGTCGCTTCCCCTGCTGAAATAAATTCTTTCAAAACTACAGGCCCTTCTTTCTCTTGCAGGAACAATCTGTTCGATTGAATAATTGCCATTTGCTTTGATGATGAGCGCGGCTCCGGGCATAAGCTCCTGCACTTCGTTTTCTTCAAGGTTGAATGCGGTTCGGATAGCAGCTCTTTCGCTGGCAGCCACAATCACATCATCGTTGATGAAATAATAAGAGGGTCTTATTCCGTGTGCATCTCTGACGATGAAAGCATCACCATTACCCGTCATGCCGGCAAAATGGAATCCGCCGTCAAACATTGGAACTGCTTTTTTCAGCACCTCGCTTATTTCAGGATTGCCGGGAGTTTTTTCATCGGCATCCACCAGGAAGTGATAGAGAATTTCCATCATGGCTGCCAGGTCACTTTGAATCTGAAATGGACCGGGAGCGACATTGATTTTTTCAAAAAGCTCCTCGGTATTTACCAGATTAAAATTTCCTGCGAGCGCAAGATTTCTGGCGGTAATGATATTTTTTTTAATGAACGGGTGGCAAAAATTGATGTCATTTTTTCCCTGTGTTCCATATCTGAGGTGGCCGAGTAAAATTTCTCCCATTACATTGATGTGGCCTTTCATCAAACCGGGATGAGATTTGATATCGGGCTGGTGCAATTCCACCTCTTTAATTTCTTTTCCGATTTTATCGAACACGTCTGCAATAGGCTGGCTTGCATTGCTTCTGATGCGATACAGGAATGGATATCCGGGCTCTGTATTCAATTTGAGCGAAGCCACTCCGGCACCGTCTTGTCCGCGGTTGTGCTGTTTCTCCATCAGCAGATAGAGTTTATTCAAACCGTATAATGCCGAATGATATTTTTGTTGATAATAGCTGAATGATTTTCTGAGGCGGATGAAAGCCAGTCCGCATTCATGTTTAATCTGATCACTCATTTGGTGGGGCGTGTAATGAGAGGCAAAATTAATCTATCTGCAAACAGAAAACAACACAGATTCTGATCATTTCTGAACATTTGGTTTACAATCCGCTAATGGTGAGTCCAATCTGAAGCAAATTGATATTCGGGGCTACATTTTCTTTAAACAATCCAGTCAAAGCGTATGAGCCGAAGACGCTGAAATTGCCATATCCGGCTCTTGCTGTCGCAGAAATTCGGGTAGTATTGAAATATCTTCTGGACGCAATTTTTTCTGTGTATTCATTGATTGTTCTGCCTGTTTTGTCCTGAAGAGTTCTCCCCTTAGTATGTGCATTGATTAGCGTTCCGATTTTAAATCCAATCGCAGCCTTGAAGCCTATATTTTTGTTTTGAGGTACAGAGCTGTATCGCAGTTCGAGAGGCAGTTCGAGGAAAGTGGTAGCCAGCTTATATGATTTAAAGCGGTCTGAATTATCCAGATTTTGGAAGAGCAGCTTAGGAGCGGTACCTTTTAAATCAATAGAATATTTATCCAGGAAAACATTGCTGTTGCTGATGCCCAGACCGAAGCCCAGACTGAATTTTGGGCTGCTTTTAAATGTTTTTTCAAGCATGATATATGCATTAAAACCTCTGGAAACCGATCTTTGTCGGCTGCTTATGCTGTCCGGCGCATTGAGCCATTGATCTGAACTGAGTTGCAGCATGATATGGTCTCCAGGCTGATTATATCCATAGTTTAAGCCGCGAGGTTTGGTGTTTTGACCTATTAGATGGCAGCAAATAAGAGACGAGGAAAATAGCAATAAAATTAATTTTTTCATTTTACATCTTTATAATGAGGACAATGATAAACAAAGATAGCTCAAGATTTTAACTCTCTACGGGGAATATATTTAACCTTTGTCAAGGTATCTGAGAACATCCGGCATCATTTTTCAGGGATAAATTTCATAGAAATGGAATTCACACAATGTCGTGTATTCTTAGGCGTTAGTTGCTCTCCTATGAATACATGGCCCAGGTGTCCCCCGCATGAGCTGCATACAATTTCGGTTCTTCTGCCGTCCGCATCAGGAACACGTTTAATTGCTCCGGCAATCTCATCATCAAAGCTTGGCCATCCGCAATGTGAATCAAATTTGTCTTTTGACAAATAAAGAGGGGTATTGCATCTTCTGCATATATATGTACCCGAGGCTTTATGATGGGTATATTCTCCCGTAAAAGGAGGCTCTGTTCCTTTGTGGAGGATTACATATTCTTCTTCAGGCGTGAGAGGATTGTATTTCATGACAGTATCGGTTTTTTTATTTTCTTTCATATTAAATAAGTGGCGGAATCGATCCAGCTCGTATTTGGCTTCGAGCACATAAGTGTTGAACTCAACATCGCTGCTGAATCTGGTAAAATCATAAGATGGTCTGTACCAAACTATAAAACTATCCAGCAATGGGCCTTCGAGGCCGGTAATTCTTTTAACTGAAATTTTATTGAACCTGTAGTCAATGAATTTTTCTTGCTCTTCTTCCTCCAGTCTTTTTTTAAATGCTCGTAAACGTTTGTTTCTTTTAAATCTAAAAAAATTAATCAGATCACTTATGCTGGCACCGGCTACTCCGTCGGGAGAAACGGAAGATTCTAATCCGCCATTTTCAAAATTAAAAATATCGGCATAAGCTCTTCTGTTCTCAATCGAATCTTCTTTATATGATTTTGCAAAAACCGTCACATCTTTGAGCACCTTGTATTTGCCTTTTATTTCCACATGAAGAGAAATATCGAAGTTTTGGGGATCTTTGATATTGGCTACAGCAAAGGGTTTTGTGGGTTTGTTCTGGTATGTAAATATCAGCGTGTCTTTTTCTTTGACAACAATAGCATATCTGCCCATGCTGTCTGTTTTTGTTTTTGCTCCGGATGAGCTGACAACATTTACATTTTCGGCGTAGTTGATTTTAGTTACATCGTAAACGGTTCCGCGAACGGTCATTTGTCCAAACAGGTCTTTACCATTTATAACAATCAGGATGAAAAGAATGAATCTCAACGAGCAAAGATTTATGAAATGTTATGGACTAGAAATGCTGATATGTTAAACCCATTAACCTTGTGTTTGTTTACTTATGTAAGATTCTATTGTGGTTGGGTAGTGAGCGATCTCCAGTTGTCTGACTTTTGCCTCCAGCGTTTCAGGGGTTTCGTTTTCATCAATTGAAATGCTTTGCTGAAAGACGATCTCCCCGTGATCATAATATTCGTCAGCAATGTGTATGGTGATACCGCTTTCTTTTTCTTTGTTTTTAATTACGGCTTCGTGAACAAATTTGCCATACATCCCTTTTCCGCCATACAGGGGTAATAATGCAGGATGAATGTTTATAATTTTCCCTTTAAAAGATTCGATCAGAGATACAGGCAATTTCCATAGAAAACCCGCCAGTATGATCCAATTGATTCCCCTTTTTTTTAGTTCATTGATCAGAAATTGGGTATCCTTAAATGAGTTTCTATCGATCATCAGAACCGGAACTTGATGTTGTTCGGCAATTTTAACAACCCCCGCTTCTTTGTTGTTACAGACTACCAAACCCACGAAAGCCGAATCTTTGTTTTTAAAATGCGATATGATATTTTTTGCGTTGCTCCCGGAACCACTGGCAAAAATGGCAATTATTGATTTGTTTTTTAATTTTTTACGGAAAACAAATTTATTATATATTTTTTTGATATAGTTTTTAAAAAATACAAACTGACCTAAAGGCAAACTGACAAGCAATACAGAAAAAGGCCATAGAGTACTAATGATAATCAGATATGAAATCAGATACAATATTCTGTTTTCAATTTGAAGCAATCCCATTAATTTTTTTCCCACCATTCCACAAAGGCTTCCTCCCAATGCAAAAGTGACGAGGATCAGTAACAAATTCCAGCCATTAACCTTCCAGCGCTTCCGGAGCTTTTTAAACATTTTGCAAAATTGCACAAAACAAATCGATAATGAGTCTTTTTTTTAAGGGTTAAATACGGAAGTTTATTGTTTACAATTTTATGACAATCGTACAAATGATTTTATACAAAACGTTGGTATTCATATTGAAAAAAGGAAAAATTATTTTGAAAATGTTGATATTATGTCAACATCCTATCTTAATTTTGTGCCCGAATCAGGATTTTTTCCACATTAGCCCAGATAACCGATATGAGTTGCTATAAAAAAATCATCAACAGGAATTTCTTTTTCTTAATTATTTCTTTAAGCTTATTTCTTGTCAACAACAATCTTTTCGCTCAGGACGGCGAAGCGCTATTTAAGGCGAATTGCGCCAATTGTCATAAGCCCGATGAAGATTATACCGGACCGGCATTAAAAGGTTGGAGTGCAAGAGTTCCTGACAAGGAATGGATTTACAAATGGGTAGCCAATCCCGCACAGGTGATTGCTAGCGACGCCTATGCGAAATCTTTGTTTGACAAGTGGAAGCCGACGGTCATGACGGCCTTTCCCAATCTGAAGAAGGAAGAGATTGATGCCATCATGAAATATGTGGATAATTATAAACCTGCTGAAAAAAAAGATGCCGCTGCGGGAGCTGCTAAAGACGATTCAGCAGACAACTCTCTTCTATATGGAATTTTATTTTTGATATTGGCGGTGGTGGCCTTTATTCTTTTGCAGGTAAACAGCAATTTGCGTAAACTTACCGATGATAAAGAAGGCGTATATAGAGGGGAACCGGTTCCTTTCTACAGAAATAAAACATACCTGATGACAGGTATACTCATTCTATTTGCACTTGGAGGGTACTATACAATAAACGGTGCAATCAATCTTGGAAGAAGTCGTGGCTATCAGCCTGAGCAACCCATTTACTATTCTCACAAAGTTCACGCCGGAACCAATCAAATCAGTTGTTTGTATTGCCATGGAGGCGCGCAGGACAGTAAGCATGCAAATATTCCTTCAGTCAATGTCTGTATGAACTGTCACATGTCCATCAAGGAATATAAAGGTGATCCGATTGTGAGAGAAGACGGAAAGCAAGTTAATGGAACGGAAGAAATTCAAAAGCTTTACAAATATGCCGGATGGAATCCCGAAACCAGACAATATAATCCAGATAACAATAAAGATGGGATTCCCGATGGGGCAAGTCCTATAGAGTGGGTTAAGATTCACAACCTCCCTGATCATGTGTATTTCAATCATAGCCAACACGTAAAAGTGGGTAAGGTCCAGTGTCAAACTTGTCACGGAAACATTCAGGAAATGCCTGAGGTATATCAGTTCTCAGATTTGAGCATGGGTTGGTGCATCAACTGTCACAGAGAAAGCAAGGTTGACTTTTTCAACACATCAACAGGTGAGGGCAATAAGTTTTACAGCATTTACGAGAAGTTCCACAAGGATCTTAAGGACAAAAAAATGGACAGTGTAACGGTTGAAAAAATTGGTGGAACAGAGTGTCAGAAATGTCACTATTAAATTTTACGAGTAAGTTATCATCATAATTACTGAATTATCGAACTAATAAACTATGAGCAATAAGAAGTACTGGCAGAGTTTCGGAGAGCTGAATCATACTGATGCTTTTAAGCAAACTTCAGCCAACGAATTCAAAGAAGATTTACTTCCCGTGGAAGAGATTTCCAATGAGGGTCTTGTTTTGAATAAGACGCCCCGCAGAGATTTTCTTAAATATCTCGGATTCAGTACAGCAGCAGCGGCTATTGCAGCCAGTTGCGAGATTCCTGTTCGCAAATCAATACCATATTTAAATAAACCTGAAAACGTCACTCCCGGAATAGCCAACTACTATGCATCTACTTATATTAATGGTGGCGATGCCATAAGCGTAGTGGTTAAACAAAGAGATGGTCGTCCTATAAAAGTTGAGGGCAATGAGCGTTCAACAATCACCAATGGCGGAACCAGCGCACAGGCGCAGGCTTCCGTGCTGGATCTTTACGATACCACTCGTTTGCGCCATCCGCTACAAAAAGACGGCAGCGTTTTTAAAGAGGTTAGTTCTTTCGAAGCCATCGACAACATGGTCAGAAAAGCATTGGACGGAGTTGGCAGCAAACCTTTATTTTTACTTACTCCTACTATAAACTCACCTTCATCAATAGAGATTATCAATGAGTTTATTGCTCAGTATCCGGCCGGCAGCAAACACATACAATATGATTCAGTTAGCTACAGCGGAATGCTGCTTGCGAATGAGGCTTGCTATCAAAAAAAACATATACCCTCTTATCAGTTCGATAAAGCCAAAACTATTGTCAGCCTTGGTGCTGACTTTTTGGGAACCTGGTTGAGTCCTGTAGAGTTCAGCAGCCAATATGCCGTCAACCGAAAAATTTCTGATAAGACCCCTACGCTTAGCAAACACATTCAGTTTGAAAGCATACTGAGTCTTACGGGAAGCAATGCCGATGACCGTTACACACACAGGCCTTCAGAAACAGGAGCGATTGCGCTTGCTCTTTTGGCCAAACTGGGAGGCTCTGTTTCTGCACCTGCCATCACCGACGCTCATTTGGCAAAAGGAATTGAGAAAGCTGCAGTCGAATTGCGTAAAACACCAGGCGAAAGCCTTGTGGTTTGCGGCAGCAATGATGTAAATATTCAAATCATTGTAAATGCCATTAATGAAACAATCGGAGCCAATGGAAAAACCATCAATCACGATATCAGTCTAAACTATCGGAAAGCCATAGACGCTGAAATGGAATCATTGATTTCCGCAGTTGTATCCGGCAATGCGGGAGCTTTACTGATTTATGGATGTAATCCCGTTTACGATTACAAGGAAGGAAAAAAATTAGCGGAAGCGATTGCAAAATTGCCCCTTTCGATTTCATTTAATGGAACACTCGATGAAACCTCAGAGCAATGTAAATATATCATTCCCAATCACCACTGGCTGGAAAGCTGGGGAGACGCTGAGCCTAAAACCAATTCATTTAGCCTGATACAGCCTTTGATAAATCCTTTGTTTAAGACCAGAGCATATCAGACCTCTTTGTTGAAATGGAAAAAACAATCAGTGTCCGAAAATGCCAGATCCTCTGACAGAGACAGCTCATCAAATCGCAAACCTGCAAATGTGGAAGGTGTTGTTGGTGATTATGAGGCGTATGTAAGACAATACTGGATCAAGAAACTTGGAGGCGACGAATCTTTATGGAATAAAGCTTTACAGGACGGCGTTGTGGATTTTCCTGTTTCAAGCACCACAACCGTTTACAATCCTTCCCCTCTTTCAGAAGCCTCATCAAAAGCGGCTTCCATCAAGGGAGGTGCAACTGAAATCGTATTGTATCAAAAAGTGTCTATAGGAAATGGAAGTCAGGCCAATAACCCATGGTTGCAAGAATTACCCGATCCAATTTCAAAAGTAACCTGGGACAACTATGCAATGGTTAGTCCGACATTGGCCAAAACACTTATCGGCATCGATGTTGTCAACAATCAACGTCAGGCGGACGCTTATGAAGTGACTCCTGAAAAACCTGTCATTAATATTTCTTTAAACGGGAAATCAGTAGAGCTTCCTGTTTTGATTATACCCGGATTAGACAATTCAACAATTGGAATAGCATTGGGATATGGCAGAAGCAGCGCTGATGCCAATCAGTCTCTCGACAGAGTAGGTAAATCAGCAACAGGAGCAGGTAAAAATGCATATCCTTTGGTAGGCTTTGATGGAACAGGGTACTCATACTCTTCCGTTGTAACGGTGAGTAAAACCAGCAAGCTATATCCGCTCGCACAAACACAGGTTCATGGTTTTTATGAAAACAGGCCCGTGATTTATGAGACCAATCTTAGTTCTTATTTGAAAGATCCAAAGGCGTTGCTTGAGGAACCCAGAAAAGAAAAAGATATATTGCTGGCCGATGGAAAAAAAGATTATGTAAAAGATGGAACCATGTATCCGGATCATGAAAAACCGGGTATCAAATGGGGAATGAGTATAGATTTGAACACATGTACCGGTTGTAGTGCATGCGTAGTGGCTTGTACTGCAGAAAACAATGTAAGTGTGGTCGGAAAAATTCAGGTACAGAAAGCGCATGAGATGCACTGGCTTCGTATAGACAGATATTTTACCGGAGATCCTAAAAATCCGGATGTGGTATTTCAGCCTATGTTATGCCAGCATTGCGACAATGCTCCATGCGAGAACGTTTGTCCGGTTGCTGCAACGAACCATAGCAGCGAAGGATTAAATCAAATGACATATAACCGTTGTATTGGAACCAGATACTGTGCGAACAACTGCCCCTATAAAGTTCGGAGATTCAACTGGCTAGATTTCACAGGATCCGATAGTTTCTCCAATAATCAGGAACCACTTCGTGGTACCGAGCTGAACGAATCGGTATTCCAGATGAATGAAGAACTTACGCGTATGGTGCTGAACCCTGATGTAACTGTTCGTTCAAGAGGGGTGATTGAAAAATGTTCTTTCTGTGTGCAGCGCTTACAGGAAAGTAAACTGGAAGCGAAGAAGCAGCAGAACCCAGCATTGGTACGCAATGTAAAAACAGCTTGTATGCAAGCCTGCCCGACCAATGCGATTAGTTTTGGAAACGTAAATGATAAAGAGAGTGAGGTTTCTAAAGCAAGATCAAATGAAAATCGCAATTTCTATGTGTTGGAGCAACTGCACGTTCTGCCTAATGTCAGCTATCTGGCTAAAATCAGAAATACAGACAGACACGTGGGTGCTCTGGAAGAGCATGCTGAAGGTCACGCTGAGGGCCATTGATTTTTTATAAACCCTAAAACATAGGGTTGAACATAAATTGAAATTAAAACATGGTTGTATTGTTTATTCATTGATACAATCGCTTTAAAGAATATGTCACTACTTAAATACGAATCACAACTCAGAGAGCCTTTGGTGGATGGTAATAAGAATTATCATCAGGTTACCGAAGACATCATCAAGCCCATTGAATCCAAGCCTACGCGGCTTTGGTACATTGGTTTTTATATCAGTGTATTACTGCTTTTATTTGGTGTATATAGTGTGTACAGGGAGGTGACATACGGAATTGGTCAGTGGAATTTGAATAAGTCCATCGGCTGGGGTTGGGATATTACCAACTTCGTATGGTGGGTAGGTATTGGTCATGCGGGCACCCTGATTTCAGCGATTCTTTTATTGTTCCGTCAGGGATGGAGAACCGGAGTAAACAGAGCTGCAGAGGCGATGACCATTTTTGCGGTTATGTGTGCGGGGCAGTTCCCTATATGGCATATGGGTCGTGTGTGGATGGCGTTTTTCGTATTGCCATATCCCAACTCAAGAGGACCTTTATGGGTAAACTTCAACTCTCCTTTGCTTTGGGACGTATTTGCCATATCTACCTATTTTACCGTATCACTTCTTTTCTGGTATTCCGGCTTGATACCTGACTTGGCTACAGTAAGAGACAGGGCAAAAACAAAATTGCGTAAACTATTGTACGGTATTGCGTCGTTTGGCTGGACTGGAAGTACGAAGCATTGGCAACGTCATGAGTCGCTTTCACTTGTACTTGCAGGATTAAGTACACCGCTTGTACTTTCTGTACATACCATTGTATCTTTTGACTTTGCTACCTCTGTAATTCCCGGATGGCACACAACCATCTTCCCGCCCTACTTCGTTGCGGGTGCGATATTTAGTGGATTTGCCATGGTGCAGACGCTTTTGATTATTGTAAGAAAAGTGATGGGTCTGCAAGACTATATCACGCTCGGACACATAGAGGCGATGAACAAGGTTATTGTTCTTACCGGAAGCATTGTGGGTTGTGCGTATTTGACAGAGTTGTTTATTGCATGGTATGGACAAAATCCATACGAATGGTATGTGTTTAGTCAGAACAGAGCCAATCCATTTACGCCATATGGCTGGAGTTATTGGTTGATGATGTTCTGTAACGTTGTTTCTCCACAGCTTTTCTGGAGTCGTAAATTAAGAAGAAACATTGCCGTTACTTTCTTCATGAGCATTATCGTAAATATTGGAATGTGGTATGAGCGCTTTGTAATTATCGTTACTTCCGTTTATAGAGATTTTCTTCCTTCAAGCTGGAGTACGTACTACAGCCCTACGGTCTGGGAAATTGGATTTTACCTAGGAACTTTCGGACTGTTTTTCACTTGCTTCTTCTTGTTCGCAAAATATTTCCCGGTTATTGCTGTGGCTGAAATAAAATCAATTTTGAAGACGAGTGGAGAAAATTACAAAGCTAAAATGACCAGCATTGAAAAATCGGATGCAGAGAAATTTTATATTGAAGAAGTGGAGAACGCACATTGATAATAAAAAGTGAGAAGTAAAAAACAGGACAAAAGCAGAGAACAAAGCATTAATAAATAAAAAGTAAAGAGATCAGATTTTGATTTTTAACTTTTGAATTTTGACTTTTTAAAAAACAAATATGGCTGGAGGAATTAAAAAATTTGTAGTAGGTTCATTTGATGATGAAGCTGTGCTGTTTCCGGCGGTTAAAAAAGTACGCAAGGCCGGATACAAAATTCATGATGTGTACACGCCGTTTCCGGTGCATGGATTGGATCATGCATTGGGATTGAGAGAAACAAGCCTGCACACAGCGGGATTCATCTATGCAGTTACCGGTACTACCACTGCCCTTTCTTTTATGAGCTGGGTCTTTACCAAAGACTGGCCGCTGAATATTGGAGGGAAGCCTCATTTTGCCTTACCCGCATGGATCCCCATTACATTTGAATTAACGGTTTTGTTTTCTGCTGTGGGAATGGTGCTGACATTTTGTTATCTGTGCCAGCTTTCACCGTTTGTAAAAAAACATCATTTCCATCCCAGAGCTACGGATGATCTTTTTGTAATGGCCATCGAGTGTACAGATAAAACGAATGATGCGGAGCTTCAAAGTTTTCTTGAAAGTGCCGGAGCAAAAGAGATAAATGTGCAAGTTGCGGAAACGGGTTGGTGGATCGGAAGATATGACAGAGAACAAAAATTATACAGAGAAGAAAAAGGGTATTGATTATACTGTCTTTTTCAGGAATGAAGTTCGATTCACTGAGACGGTTTGATAAAAGGAATATTATAAGGCGTAAGCCAATAAATAAGAAAGATACAATGAAAAAAATGGTAAAATCTGCGGTTGTATTTGCGCTGGCTTGTTTTGCATTAACATCTTGTAGCGACAAGCGCAAACCCGGAAGTATTTATGTGCCTGATATGGCCTACAGCAGAGGTTATGAAACCTATGCTGAAAGAAATTCTAAACAATTTACTTCTAATATCTCTGAGTTGGGAGGGAAGATTTTTTACAACAATCTGCCCGTCGCAGGCACCATTAAAAGAGGCTGCAATATTGATATGCCCTATTGGGACACAGCATATCACAATAATGAGACCATATTTCCTTACGTACTAACAAATGACAGCACAGGATATAATTTGAGTGACACCGTTAAAAATCCTTTATCGGCATTAAGTGATGCTGATTTAAAAGAGTCACAGCGTCTTTTTAACATCAATTGTGCAGTATGTCATGGTGAAAAAGGAGATGCCGCAGGTCCTGTTGCAGGAAAAATCGGAGGTGTTGCCAATTTAACTCAGGAAGCGTACGTAAAAATGACTGATGGTAAAATGTTTCACTCTATCACATATGGTAAGAACATGATGGGTAGTTACGCTTCTCAGCTGAACGCAAAGCAACGCTGGATGGTTGTTAAATATATTCGTACCCTGCAACCTGCACCGGCTTCTGACAGTGCAAAAGCTCAGACGGATATAAAAACAAAGACAGCGGGTAATCCATAATGAATTAAAAAGTATAATCCAGGCATTTTCAAATTGCCGACAAGCATTAACAAAATATAAAGTTTATTTAGATGATACAAAAATTTGAATTAACGGGCAGCTACAAAAAATGGACGTGGGGTTTGATTGTGGCAGGATTGCTGGCTCTTGTTTACGGCATAATCGTATTCCATCCGTTTTCTCCGGTTTCTCATGGAGGTCATGGACATGATTCAAGTCATGGTGTTGCCGCTACTCGCTTTTGGGCTGTTTTACTTCAAAATAGCGTTTATTGGTTACTGTTAGTTAACGCTTCCATGTTTTTTATATGTGTAACTACTCTTGCCATGGGTGGCTGGCAGGTTGCTTTGCGCAGGGTGCCCGAGGCCATATCAAGCGTGGTTCCTATTTTAGGCGTTATAACTTTGCTTATATTGATGGCAATCGTATGGGGAGGCAGAACAGATATTTATCATTGGTTGGATACGGAAGCGGTAAAGAATGACCATATTTTAAAAGGGAAAAGCGGCTTTTTAAATGCTCAGTTTTTCACCATTTGCTCCGTGGTAACTGTATTGCTTTGGTGGTTGCTTGGTCGCAAAATGCGCAGCATGAGCTTGAAGTCTGATGTTGACGGTCAAATGGATCATGAAACAGGGAAAAAATGGATATGGAAAAATACAGTATGGGCTTCATTGTTCACTGTATTCTTCGGGCTGACCGTTGCTTCTACAATACCCTGGCTTTGGTTGATGAGTATTGACGCGCACTGGTACAGCACCATGTACAGCTGGTAC